>NZ_JBEZBW010000041.1:0-67735 GCF_040647305.1 Saccharothrix sp. NPDC042600
GAGCGCGGTGTGGCCGAGCGCGGTGTGGCCGAGCGCGGTGTGGCCGAGCGCGGTGTGGCCGAGCGCGGTGTGGCCGAGCGCGGTGTGGCCGAGCGTGGTGTGGACGAGCGTGGTGTGGCGGAGCGCGCGCTGGGCAGTGGGCGGGGAGGTGTGGTGTGAGCTATTCGGCCGACGAGATGATGGCGGTGGCGGCGGCTCGGGCGTTGTCGGGGCGGCAGCGGGTGTTCGTCGGGATCGGGTTGCCGTCCACGGCCGCGAACCTCGCCCGGCGGACCCACGCGCCCGATCTCGTCCTGGTGTACGAGTCCGGGACGCTCGGGTCCAAACCGGACCGGTTGCCCGCGTCCATCGGCGACGGGATCCTCGCCGAGACCGCGGACGCCGTGATCAGCGTCCCCGAGGTGTTCAACTACTGGCTCCAGCCGGGGCGCATCGACATCGGGTTCCTCGGCGCGGCCCAGCTCGACCGGTTCGGCAACATCAACACCACCGTGGTCGGCGACTACGACCGGCCCGCGGTGCGGCTGCCCGGTGCGGGTGGCGCGCCGGAGATCGCCGCGTCGTGCCGCGAGGTGTACGTCGTGGTGCGGCAGAGCAGGCGCAGTTTCGTGGAACGGGTCGACTTCGTGACCTCCTTCGGGCACGGCACGGGCCGTGGCGATCGGGAACGGTTGGGCCTTCGAGGGGCGGGTCCGACGTTGGTGATCACCGACCTGGGGGTGTTCCGGCCGGACGCCGGGACCGCCGAACTGGTGCTCACCGCCTTGCACGAAGGTGTATCCCTGGACGACGTGCGCGCCGCGACGGGATGGGACCTGAAGGTCGCACCCGACCTCGGCCGCACTCCCCCACCCACCGCTGACGAGCTGGCCGCGCTGCGGGCGCTCAAGGAGGCTTCGAAGTGACCGACGTGTTCGTGCTCGACGGTGTGCGCACCCCGTTCGGCCGCTACAGCGGCGCCCTGTCCGGGGTGCGGCCCGACGACCTGGCCGCCCACGTCGTGGGAACGCTCGCCCAGCGCACCGACCTCGACCCCGCGCAGGTGGACGAGGTCGTGTTCGGCGACGCCAACCAGGCCGGCGAGGACAACCGGAACGTGGCGCGGATGGCGGCGCTGCTGGCCGGGTGGCCGACGTCCGTGCCGGGGACGACGGTGAACCGGCTGTGCGGCTCGGGGATGGACGCCGTGATGCAGGCCTCGCGCACCATCGCGGTCGGTGACGCCTCCTTGGTGGTCGCGGGCGGTGTGGAGTCGATGAGCCGGGCGCCGTGGGTGATGCTCAAGCCGGGCAAGGGTTTTCCGGCCGGGCACGAGACCCTGCACTCGACCACCCTCGGGTGGCGCATGACCAACCCGAAGATGCCCGCCGAGTGGACGGTGTCGCTCGGCGAGAGCACCGAAGCGCTCGCCGAACGGTTCGGCATCGGCCGCGACGAGCAGGACGCGTTCGCACTGCGCAGCCACCAGCTCGCCGCCAAGGCTTGGGACAACGGCTTCTACGACGGCCACGTGGTGCCCGTGCCGGGTGCCGACCTGACCCGCGACGAGGGCATTCGCGCCGACACCAGCCTGGAGAAGCTGGCCGGGTTGAAGCCCGCCTTCCGTCCACAGGGGACGGTGACGGCCGGCAACGCCTCCCCGTTGAACGACGGCGCGTCCGCACTCCTGCTGGGTTCGCGGGAGGCCGCCGACCGCCTGGGCGCGACGCCGTTGGCGCGCATCGCCGGACGCGGTGCGGCGGGGGTGGACCCGGACGTGTTCGGCATCGGCCCCGTCGAGGCGGCCGAGATCGCCCTGCGCCGCGCCGGGATCGGGTGGGGCGACCTGGCGGCGGTGGAGTTGAACGAGGCGTTCGCGGCGCAGTCGCTGGCGTGCCTGCGGTCGTGGCCGGAGCTGGACCCGGAGATCGTCAACGTCAATGGTGGTGCGATCGCCATCGGCCACCCGCTGGGCGCGTCCGGCGGGCGGGTGGTGCTGCAACTCGCCCACGAACTGCGCCGGCGCGGGGGTGGTTGGGGGCTGGCCGCGCTGTGCATCGGTGTCGGGCAGGGGCTGGCCGTGGTCGTGGAGGCGTAGCGGGCGAGGGAGGCGTAGCCGGAGAGGGAGGCGCGGCCGGCGGCCGACGGGGCGGCGGCCACCGAGTTGCCGCCCGGAGTGCGGGTGGTCGCCGAGGCGTGGCCCGTAGCCGTAGTGCGGGTGGTCGGCGGGGTGTGGTCGGTGGTTAGGGTGGGCGGATCATGGGTGAGTCGGTGGAGCGGGGCGCGCATCACGTGCAGTCGCTGGAGCGCGGGTTGGCCGTGATCCGCGCGTTCAGCGCCACCGCGCCCGCGCTCACGTTGACCGACGTCGCCAAGGCCACCGGCCTGACCCGCGCGGCGGCGCGGCGGTTCCTGTTGACGCTGGCCGACCTCGGGTACGTGCGGACCGACGGCAAGCTGTTCTCGTTGACCGCCCGCGTGCTGGAACTCGGGTACGCGTACCTGTCCAGCCTCTCGCTGCCCGAGATCGCCCAGCCCCACCTGGAACGGCTCTCGGGAGAGGTGCGCGAGTCCACCTCCGCCTCGGTGCTGGACGGGACCGACGTCGTGTACGTGGCGCGGTTCGCCGCGTCGCGGATCATGGCCGTGTCGATCACCGTGGGCACGCGGTTCCCCGCGTACGCCACCTCCATGGGTCACGTGCTGCTGGCCGGGCTGCCCTCCGGCGAGCTGGAGCACCACCTGGCCTCCGCGCGGTTGGAGCCGTTGACGTCGCACACGATCACCTCCGTGGAGCGGCTTCGGGACGAGCTGGACAAGGTGCGGGCCCAGGGCTGGGCCCTGGTGGACCAGGAGTTGGAGGAAGGGCTGCGCTCGGTGGCGGCCCCGGTGCGTGACCGCGACGGCCGGGTCGTGGCGGCGGTGAACGTGTCCACCCACGCCAGCCGGACCACCCTGGACCGCATCCGCAAGGACATCGTGCCGCCGCTGTTGGCCGCCTGTGCCGCGATCGAGGAGGACCTCGCCGCCGACCCTGCACGACCGCATCTCCCACGATGACGGGCGCCAAGGCGGCCGGCGTGGCTCAGCGCTCGCTGTCCAGGTCGGCCATCAGGGGTGTGGCGTAGCGGGAGCCCGCGGCGGCGTCGGCGGGGATCGCGGCGGCGATGGCCGACAGGTCGGCCTCGGTCAGGGTCAGGGCTGTCGCGGCCAGGGCTTCGGTGAGGCGGGCGCGGGTGCGTGCGCCTACCAGCGGGACGATGTCCTCGCCCTGAGCCGCCACCCAGGCGATGGCGGCCTGTGCGACTGTCGCGTCCTTGGACTGCGCGACTGTGCGCAGTGCCTCCACCAGGGCCAGGTTGCGTTCCACGTTGCCCGCCTGGAAGCGCGGGCTGACGGCCCGGAAGTCGCCGGTGAGCGGACGGTCCGCCCGCCAGTGGCCGGAGAGCAGCCCTCGCGACAGGACCCCGTAGGCCGTCACGCCGATGCCCAGTTCGCGGACCGTGGGCAGGATCTCCGCCTCGATGCCCCGCGACAGCAACGAGTACTCGATCTGGAGGTCGGCGATCGGCGCCACCGACGCCGCCCGCCGGATCGTCTCCGCGCCGACCTCCGACAGGCCGATGTGGCGCACGTGGCCGGCTTCCACCAGCTCCGCGATGGCCCCGACCGTGTCCTCGATCGGCACGGACGGGTCCAGGCGCGCCGGGCGGTAGACGTCGATGTGGTCCGTGCCGAGGCGGCGCAGGCTGTAGGCGGCGAAGTTCTTGACCGCCGCCGGGCGGCCGTCGTAGCCCGACCAGCCGCCGTCCGGGTCGCGCAGGGCGCCGAACTTGACGCTGATCACCGCGTTGTCCCGGGAGCCGGGGCGGGTGCGCAGCGCCTCGCGCAGGAGCAGTTCGTTGTGGCCCATGCCGTAGAAGTCGCCGGTGTCGAACAGGGTGACGCCGGCCTCCAGGGCGGCGTGGACGGTCGCGGTGCTCTCGGCCTCGTCGGCGGGGCCGTACAGGTCGGACATCCCCATCAGCCCCAGGCCGGGGGACGACACGGTGGGCCCGGTCTTGCCGAGAGTGCGGAACGACGTGGTCATCGGGGTTCTCCTGACGTGAGTATCAGCGCTACCGACAACACGGTAGCACCGATTCCGGTATCAGCGCTAACCACGATTGGGTTAACATCGATGCATGGGCGAAGAGCGCACCCCCACCACGCGCGAGCGGATCATCCAGGCCGCCGCCGAGCTGCTGGCCGACGGCGGGATCGACGCGGTCTCCACGCGCGCGGTGGCCGCCGCCGCCGGGGTGCAGGCCCCCGCCCTCTACCGGCTGTTCGGCGACAAGCAGGGCCTGCTGGACGCGGTCACCGCGCACGGCTTCGAGCGGTACCTGGCGGCCAAGAAGACCGTCGCGCCCAGCGCCGACCCGGTCGAGGACCTGCGGCGCGGCTGGGACCTGCACGTCGAGTTCGGCCTCACCCACCCGGCGTTCTACGTGCTCATGTACGGCGTCCCCCAGCCCGGCCGCCGCCCGACCGCCGCCGACGACGCCTACCGCCTGTTGATCGGCATCCTGGAACGGGTCGCGGAGACCGGCCGCCTGAAGGTGCCCGTGGAGACCGCCGCCAGCATCGTCCACGCCACCAACACCGGCGTCACGCTCAGCCTGATCTCCGCCCAGGAGAAGGACCCGGACGTGTCCACGCGCACCCGGGACATGGTGCTCGCCTCCATCACCACCGACGAACTCCCGCAGGAGGACACCACGCTGTCCGCCCGCGCCCTCGCCCTGGACTCCACGCTCAACCGCCAGACCCACCCGCTCAGCCCCGCGGAAGCCGCCCTGCTACGCGACTGGCTGCACCGGCTCGCGGCGAACTGACCGCAGCACCCGCCCGGCCAACCGCACCCCCTGCCGCACGCTCATCCCCGGCAGGTAGGCCCGCCCGACCGCGTTGGCGATGCGCGGCAACGCCGCCGGGTCCGGGTAGGCCATGTAGAGCGGCCGGTACACCGGCTGGAACTTGGCCTTGAACGCCAGCAGCGACCGGAACCCGTACACCGGCTCCAGCACCCGCCCGGTGAAGTCCAGCACCCGCTGCACCGCGCACGGCCGCGCGCCCCGGTCCAACCGCGCCAACGGCGCCCCCGACAGGCTCAGGAACGAGAAGCCCTCTTCCCGCAACGCCAGAGCGGCCGACGCGATCAGGAACTCCATCGCCCCGGGGAAGGCGCTCCCCCGCCGCCGCATGAAGTCCAGCGTCCACCCGACCACCCGGCCGTCCCCGTGCACCGGCAGCCAACTGGTCACCGCGTGCACGGTCCGGTCCGCGTCCACGGCCACCAGGCACCGCACCCCGTCCCCGGACAGCTCCGCCAGCCCGCCCAGCGTGAACCCCATCTCCGGCAACCCCTTGTCCGCCACCCACTCCGCCGAGATCGACCGCACCTGGTCGGTCAACGCGGGCGGCGCGTCGGCGTAGCGCACCCACTCGGCGGTGATGCCGCGCTTGCCCGCCTTGTTCAACGCCGTCCGCACGTCCTGCCACTTGCGCCCGGTGAAAGCCAAGTCGCGCAACGGAACCACGGTGTCCTCGGCGACCTGCACCGCGTGCCACCCGGACGACGCCACCTCGTCCCGCAACTCCTCACTGATGCTGTAGAGGCAAGGCGTCCACCCCTCATGCGCACAGAAGGACGCGAACCCGCGCACGGCCGCCCGCCGAGCCTCCGGCGGCCCGATCGGATCCCCTACCGTCAACGCGATCGTCGCCACCACCCGATACGCGACCACGGCGCGACCGTCGGGCGTGAACCAGTACCTGTTGCCGCGCCAAGTCGTCATGTACGACAGCGAGGTTCCGCCGTGCAGCAGCACCAGTTCCCGCGCCCGCGCCGCCGCGTCCTCCTGCCCGACGCGCCGCGCGTGCCACAGCGCCTGCAACAGCCCGCCCAGCACGACCAGCCAGAACACCACGCCGGTGTACTCGAACAGCACCGCCGCCACCAGGTCGTCCGGCCGGAACGGCAGCGGCACCAGCCCCAGGTAGCCGGGCGGCAGGAAACGCGCCGGCAAGTCCGCCACCAGGTCCGCGAACCCCGGCACGGGCGTGAACTGCTCGCGCACCACGTACCCGCCCAGCACGTACACCGCGCTCAACGCCGCGAACCCGCCGCCGGCCACCGCCCAGAACCGCCGAACCGGTGTGGGCAACGGGAAGTGCCGCCGAGTGCACAGCAACACCACCACGATCGCCAACGGCAGCAACAAGGGCAACGCGAACTCGACGAGCAGCGAAGGCGTGAACGGTTCCCCCAGGTCCACCACGTACCAGCCGAACAGCACCGCCATCCCGAGGTTGAGCACCAACGCCGCCCACCACGCGAACCGCCGCCCCCGGCGCAACCCCTCCGCCAGCACCAGCAACAACAACGCCGGCACCACCGACATCAGCAACGCGGGCACCCGGTCGTAAGCCGCCTGGGCCTGCGCGGTCCGGCACCGCGACCACAGCTCCGGGTCCGCGCACAGCGCCGCCACGGTCTCCGCGTCCGGCTGTGACACCGCAACCACGTCGGTGAACCAGGACAACGGGCCGTTGGCGTAAGGCGACAGCCACACCACGATCGGCCCCAACGCCGAAGCCGCCAACAGCAGCGCCACGAGCACCCGGGTCTCCGACGCCAGCACCGCCACCGGACGCCGCCGCACCGCCCCCAGCACCAGACCGATGAGACCGCCGCACAGCCGCAGCACGTCCTCCAGGTACCCGGAGTACAAAGCCAGGGCCAGCAAGCCCAGGACCAGCAGCAACCGCACCCGCCGACGCCACAGCGGCGGCAGCCGGAAGCTCAGCGCCAACGCCAGCCCGGCCACCCCCGGCGACGGCCCCACCGCCAGGTCGTACTCCAGCGACGAAGGCCAACTCCACCCCGTCGACGCGCCCAGCCGCACCAGCCCGGCCCCCGCGAACACCGCCAGGACCTGGCAGCCGAGCAGGACCACGGCCGTCCGAACCCGCCCGAACTCCCGTTCCGCGACCGGCCCGAACACCAGCAGCAGCGCGCTGGTCCCCAGGTACCCGGCCAGGTTCGCGCACCACAACGCCGAACCGAACGCCGTCCACAGTGGAGAGGACACCCCGAAGCCGACCCGCTCCAGCAACTCCTCCGGCGGGCCGGACCACAACGACCCGCTGACCACCCCGACGCCCCACAACGTCACCAGCACCGCGGACGTGACGGGCGCCCGACGGATCAGCGGGCCAAGCCGGTGCGCCGCGCGAGCCACGGCAGCGAGTCGTACAGCCCCGGACGCCACACGTTCCAGTCGTGGCCGCCGGGAAGTTCCGCCCACCGCACGTCCATCCCCGCCCGTTGACACGCTTCGAACACCTTTCTGTCCTCGTCGCGGTAATAGACGTCCTGCGCGCCGGCGACCACCACGCCCTCGGTGTCGGGGAACCGCCGGTCCGCCAGGATGTCGAGCGGGTTCACCCGTCGGAACGCCTCCGCGTCACCGCCGAACACCCGGCGCACGGTGTCCGCGCGGTTCCCCAACGTGGGTTCGGCCTGACCGGCGATGTCGATGAACTTCCCGTACACCGAAGGTGCGCGCACAGCGAGTTGCAGCGCGCATGTGCCGCCTTGAGAGAACCCGGCGACGGTCCACGAGGTGCGCCGCTCGTCCACCACGAGCCGCCGCTTCACCCAGTCGGGCACATCTTTGGCCAGGTACGTCTCCAAGGCGCCGCGCGGCGAGTCCACGCAGAGCGGATTTGCCATCAGGGACCCGAGTTGGTCGACCATGACGACGATGGGCGCGAGTCCCCGGTGCCGGCGGGCGAACGCGTCGAGGTGGGTCGTGAGCCGGCCCGCGTCCAGCCAGTCGCGCGGGGTGCCCGGCTGGCCCGCCAGCAACACCACCACGGGCAGCCGGGGCCGGGGCGACACCGCGTACGCGGGCGGCAAGTACACCCAGGCGTCACGCGGCCGGTAGTCGGTGCTCGCCGGGATCGACGCCGACGACACCGTGCCCTTGTCCGGCACAGCGGACGGCCGCCACACGTCGGCGAGCACAGACCCGTCCGGCAAGGTGAGTTCGGCGGCGGGCCGGGCGGCTTCGTCCAGGTCCACGGTCTCGGCCAACAACGGCCCCAACACCGCGCGCATGGTCGGGTACTGCCCATAAAAGGTGTTCACCCCGGACAACGCGCCCACCAGCACGACCACGACGGCGAGCACGGTCAACAGACGACGCCCTCGCCAACGCGCCACCGCCAGGACGAGAGCGAGCACCACAGCGCCCAGGCACACCAGCACTTTCAGCGGCAGCGGCTCGGGGAACGGCCGCCACACCACGTTGACGACCAGTCCGACCAGAGCCGCGAAGGCCGTGCCGGCGAGCACCGCGAACAGGACGATCCGGAAAGGACGGACACCGAGGGCGAGCAACACCAACCCGGCGACGGCCACCACGGTGACCGCCGCCGGTATGGGTCCGTTGATCAGCGAAAGGTCGAGCACTCCGGGCTTCCCGTCACATCGTCGGCGCGATGCGTCCAGTCCACCCGCGACCCGCCCTCCGGCGCATCGGACGAACGGCCCGCCGCCGTCCGCCCGTCGGTTGAGCCGGGATCAGCCCCAGGTCTGACAACCCGGGGTCACTGCCAGTGCCACCGCGGGACGTCGCCCGCGCTCTCCGGGTAGGCCTCGCCCGGCTGCGACACGTCCCGGGCGATGGCCGTGCCCCAGTCGATGTAGCGGCCGAAGCTGTCCTGGAGGCGTTCGTCGGCGGGCAGCACCTCACGCGCCGACTCCTTCATCAGCGCCGCCCACCGGGCCCGCTGCTCCTCGCTGATGCCGAGACCGTGGTGCGCCCGGAGGATGTGCAGGTGCCCGCCCAGCTCCTCGGTGAACGTGGCCGGGCCGCCGAACACCTCCGCCAGCCACACCGACACGTGCTCCAGGTGCTCGCGCGTGAAGTTCTCGAACAGCGGCTTGAGCAGCGGGTCGTCGAGCACCTTGGCGTAGAACACCTCCACCAGCTCGTCCAACACCTCGGTGCCGCCGATGGCGTCGTACATCGTCTGCTCGGTCATGCGCCGATCCCCTCTGCCCGTCGTCGCCCGCGATGATGATCGCGATGTCGTCGGCGGCGCACGGGTTTTCGCGGCGGGCGGACGGGGTCAGCGGCGCAGGGCGCGGTGGAAGAACGAGCCGACCAGGTCGCGGACCAGCGGGACGGACCGGGCGGCGGGGATCTCGCCGACCAGGTTCACCCGGTCCTGCTCGGTCATCAGGCGGGCGTCGACGAACTGGGCGGACATCGGCGCGAAGTCGGTGAACACCCAGTGCGTGGCGTCGGCGATCTGGTGGTGCCGCGTGCGCGGGCCGTGGGAGAGCATGGCCGCCCACGAGGTGCGGTACCGGTCGTCCAGGTAGCCGTCGGTGCCGACCAGGAACAGCGGCCGGTCCACGCCGTCCCGGGCGACGGGCAGCAGTTCGCCCGGTTTGCCCGGTTCGATCGCGTAGTCCAGGTAGCCCTCCAGGTTCACCGCCGCGTCGATGCGCGGGTCCTCGTACATCGCCTGGGCCGCCGTGGTGCCGCCCGCCGAGTGCCCGTACGCGCCGACGCGCCGCGGGTCCAGGGCCTTGTGCAGGTCCCGGGGCAGTGCGCGGCCCGCCGCGTCCGGGTTGCCGCCGGCGGCGAGCACCTCCACCTGGTCGAGGACGAACTTCACGTCCAGCAGGCGGACGGCGATCATGTCCCGGAAGATCGCGGGCTTGACGCGCGGGTCCTCGGGCAGGGCGATGGTGCGCAGGCGGCCGTCCGGGAACTCGACCTCGCTGGTCTCGCCGGGGTGGTCCATCGACACCACGACGAAGCCGCGGCTGGCCAGGTGCTCGGCCAGGCCGGTGTTGATCGTGCGCGGGTCGCCGCCACCGGTGCTGTAGAGCAGCACCGGCCGCCGCGTCGGCAACGCGGGCGCGCCGACGTGCGAGTGGGTCTTGGTGGCGGCCCAGTCCACACCGGAATCGGGCAGCTCCGGGTGCCCATACACGGCGTCGAGCTGCCCGAACACCTCGGCCGCGCGTGGCGGCATCTGCGGCGCGACCGGGTAGCCGCGCACGGTGCGCGCCGGGTAGTGCACGGTCACCATGACCTCGCGCGGCTTGCCCAGGGCGTCGGGCCACGGGTCGGTGCGCTGGTGGTCGACCAGGTGCAGCGTCGTGACGCCCACCTTGTGCGGCCCGTCCGGTTCGGGCAGCCGCACCGGTTCAGCGGCCACCGCCGGCACGCCGCTCACCACGAGCAGCGCGGCCGTCAACCCGATCATTCTTCGGAACACGGAATTCCCCCTTGTGTGTCGAACCGCGACGGTGGCCGGCGGGCACCCCCTGTCCGCCGGTCACCGGCCTTAACGCGCAGCCGCGTACATGCGGCCCACGTAGTCCCACAGCCCGTCGCCCAGGTCGCTCAGCGGCTGGTCGGGCAGGACGTCGCGCAGCACGCCGTGGCCGTGCTGCCGGAAGAAGGTGCTCATCGACCGCAGGAGGTCGGGGTCGTCACCCGCGAACATGCGGCCGATCTTGGCCAGCCGCCGCCCCTCGGCCTGCACCTCCGGGTGGTCCACGGGCGTGGCGGCGCGGTAGTGGGCGATGATCGCCGACAGCACCTTGGGCCACTCGGCGTCCAGGTGGCGGCGCTCGTCGTCGGTCAGGCGGTCGGCCAGGTCGAACAGGACCTGCCGCTGGTCGCGGCTGAGCGAGTCGTCGAACACGCTCGTGCAGCCGAACAGGGCGAGCAGGTCGGCCGGGTCGGGGCGGGGCCCGTCGAGCTGGTCGAGCAGGCCGCGGGTCTGCCGGCGCAGGGTCTCCAGCCGCCACACCTGGTCGTCGAGCTGCTCCAGGTGGGCGGTCAGGACCTCGCGCAGGCCCGCCGGGTCGGCCAGGGCCTCGCCGATCTCGTCCAGGGACATGCCCAACTGCCGCAGCAACCGGATCCGGTAGAGCCGCTGCAGGTCCGGCTCGGTGTAGCGGCGGTGCCCGGAGGCCGTGCGCTCGCTGGGGCGCAGGAGGCCCAGCTCGTCGTAGTGGTGCAGCGTGCGGACAGTGAGACCGGTGACCTTGGCCAGGGCGCCGACGCTCCACCGCGGCTGCTTCACATGCTCCGTTCCGGTCACACCACTGACCATAAAACCTCACGTGGCGTCAGGTTCAACACCGTATCGGGTGGTGTGTCGAGAACCGGTGGTGTCCTTCCGGACGGGGTGCCGTTCGTCGTAGTGGTGGAATGCCACCGACGACGGGAGTTGCCAATGAAGTACATGCTGCTGATCTGCGCCTCGCCGGACGTCGAGCCGGACGGCGGCGGCATCACGATCGACCAGTGGCTGGCCGAGGTCGAGGGCAAGCGGGTGGACGGGTCGGAGCTGGCGTCCCGGCGCAGCGCGACCACCGTGCGGACCCGTGGGGACGAGGTGCTGCTGTCCGACGGGCCGTTCGCCGAGACCAAGGAGCACATCGTCGGCTACGACGTGGTCGAGTGCGCCAATCTGGACGAGGCGGTGCTCATCGCGTCCCGACACCCGGTGGCCCGCTTCGGCGCGGTGGAGATCCGCCCGTTCACCGATGCCTGACGCCCTCCGCAACCACCGCACCCCGGACTGTCGTACCCCGGACTGTCGTACCCCGGTGGGAGAATGGAGTCGGGGGCCGGAGGCCGCCGTCGAGGAGGTCTTCCGCGCCGAGCGCACCCGGATCGTCGCGACGCTGATCCGGGTCACCGGCGACTGGGACCTGGCGCAGGACTGCGTGCAGGACGCCTTCGCGCAGGCGCTGGAGCGGTGGCCGCGCGAAGGCGTCCCGCGCAGCCCCGGCGCGTGGCTGACCACGACCGCCCGCAACCGGGCCGTGGACCGGCTGCGGCGCTCGGCGGTGGAGGCGGCCAAGCTGCCGCTGACCCTGGACGACCCGGTCGAGGACGGGTTCGGCGACGACGTGCTGCGGCTGGTCTTCACGTGCTGCCACCCGGCGCTGTCGCTGGAGGCGAGGGTCGCGCTCACCCTGCACACGGTGGCGGGCCTGTCGGTCGCCGACATCGCGCGGGCGTTCCTGGTGACGGAGTCGACCATGGCGAAACGGCTGGTGCGGGCGCGCGCCAAGATCCGGGCCGCCCGCATCCCGTACCGCGTGCCGCCCGCGCACCAGTTGCCCGAGCGGACCGGCGGCGTGCTGGCCGTGCTGTACCTGCTGTTCAACCAGGGGTACTCGGCGGTGGAACGGTGGGAGCTGTGCGCGGAGGCGATCAGCCTGACCCGCACGCTGGTGGCGTTGATGCCCGACGAACCGGAGGCGGTGGGCCTGCTGGCGCTGATGCTCCTGCACGACTCGCGCCGCGCGGCCCGCCTGTCCGGCGACGACCTGGTGCCGTTCGCCGGACAAGACCGGTCGTCGTGGGACGCCTGCCGCATCGCCGAGGGCACGACCCTGCTGGACCGGGCGCTGCGGCGCGGCCGGCCAGGCCCGTACCAGGTGCAGGCGGCGATAGCGGCGTGCCACGTGGCTCCGGACGGTCCGAACTGGCCGCAGATCGCGCTGCTGTACGGGCGGCTGGTCGAGCTGGTGCCGTCCCCGGTGGTGGCGTTGAACCGGGCGGTGGCGGTGGGCGAGGCGAGCGGTCCGGCGGCGGGGTTGGCGCTGGTGGACGAGCTGGCGGGCGAGTTGGCCGAGCACCACCTGTGGCATGCGACCCGGGCGGACTTGCTGCGTCGGCTGGGACGGCCGGGAGCGGCGGAGGCCTACCGGACGGCCGCCGGGCTCGCGCCTACCGAGGCGGAGCGGCGGTTGTTGGCGCGGCGGGCCGACGAGGCGGAACGGGGATGAGTGCGGCGGTGACGTTGTCGTGGCCGCCGGCGGCGAGGGCGTGGCCGACCAGGGCACGGGCGGCGTGCAGGCTGTCGCCCGGCCCGGCCGCCGCCCGCAGCTCCGCCGGGTCAGCCAGGTAGCGCGACAGGCCGTCGGTGCAGAGCAGGACACGACCGGCGCACGACGGGCGGTGGCCGCGCAGGCGTGGCCGTGGGTCGGAGGCGTCCGCGCCGAGCCAGGCGGTGAGGGCGTCGTGCTCGCTCGTGTCGTCCTCGGTCAGCAGCAACCCCGGGCCTTCGTCCGGCAGCCAGTACGCGCGGCTGTCGCCGACGCCCGCCGCCCACAACCCCTGCGGACCGACGACCGCGGCGACGTAGGTGGTGGCCGGGGCGACGCCGAGGGTGGACGGGCCGCCGGCGAGCGCGGCCACGGCGCGAGCCGCGTGCGCGACGGAGTCGGTGAGGGCGGTTTCCGGCAGCGTGTTCACCGTGAGCGCCTTGACCAAGGTCGAGGCACCCGCTTCGGCGGCCACCTGTGCCGCGCGCTCGGGTCGCGCGGACAGGGAAACGCCGTCGCACACCACTCCGACCGTCCACTCCCCCGCTGTGGTGAGCACGACCGCGTCCGCGTTGACCGCGCGCCGCAGCCCTCGGTTCGTAACGAAGGCCGCACCATCCACAGTGGACTCGACGTGGGCGCGGAAGTCGGTCTGGTTCAAGCCGCAGTCCCAGCAGTGGCCGTCGGGGGCGACCGTTCCGGCGCATCGGGCACAGGGTGTCATGTCCATTCCCACCCTATCCCCAGCACGCCGCGCGGCACGTCCTTCGCCGTCAGGTGCACCAGGCGGCCGGGGGCGAGGACCAGGTCCGCGCCCCGCTCCACCGGGCCGTCGTCGTGCTGGGACAGCGCGAAGCAGCGCACCGGCAGGCGCGACTCGGTGAAACGGACGCTCATCACGTAGTTGCCCACGGGGTAGCGGAACGCGCGGCGGTAGTCCACGGCTTCCGTGCCGCCCTCCACGGTGAACGCGTACTCCAGCAAGTGCGTCTGACCCGCGTGCAACGCGTGGTCGAACAGCAGTTCCACGGCGATGACCGGCGCGGCCGGGTGCCTTCGCACGCGGCCCAGGCGGCAGTTCTCCACCGCTTCCGGCACGATCGCGTCCGGGTCCGTGCCCGGGTCCGCGCAGTACACCGCCAGGTGCCGGTCGGGGTGGCCGTCCACGGCCAGCAGCACCTGTCTGGTGTGGATGCGCCGGATCGCGCCCTCGCCGCACACGGTCACCGCGTCGTCCTGGCACCACAGCCGCAGGTTGCCGTCCGACGGTCCGACCAGCTCGTCCACCGTCTCGGCCAGCGACTGCGCGGGTTGCAGCATGCTGCCGTACCGGCCGGTCGCCCGGCGTCGCGCCGCCCACCGGCCACGCGGGCGCGGCGGGCCCAGCAGGGACTCCAGGGAGTGCCTCGGCAACCCCAGGATCGCCTCGATGGCCTGCACGGCGCGCAACGAGTCCGCCCGCTCCGGACGGCTGCGCCCCAGTCGCCAGTAACTCAGCGTCGCCAGGCTGACGTGGATGCCGCGCCGCGCGAGGCGTTCCCGCAGGCGTTCCAGGGTCAACCCGCTGCGGTCGATCGCCGCGCGCAGCGCCTCGTGGAACGGACCCGTGCGCAGCAGGACGTCGACGTCGGGTCGGACGGACACGGCCTGCCCCCTCGACTGTGGAAGAAAACAGTTTAGGAGCCCGGTCGCTCCGGACATGACCGACCAACGACGGTAGCCGTTCACAGTTTTGCCCCGGTTTCCACAGTGAAGCGCCGCCCGCCGCGAGTGGTCTTGACCAGTTTCCGGCCACCGGTATGTCATCGGGCGCGCGGCAGCCCTCCCTGCACCGGGCTGCCGGTTCCCTGCAAGTGTCCTGGAGGGCACATGTCCCTTTCCCTGCGGCGAATCCTCGCCACCGGGGCGTCGCTGGCCGCCGGTGTGGCGGTGCTGGTCGTGCCGTCGACCGCCACCGCGCAGCCGGACCTGGCGACCACCGTCCGCTCCGCCGTGCTCGACCGGCACGGTGCCGCGCTGCAAGAGCAGTGGGGCACCCGGTCGCTGCGCGAGCCGCTGTTCGAACCAACCCGGACGTCCGGCGACTGGGTGTTCGGCAGCACCACCGTGCCCATGGCCTACGGCCAGGAGCACGGGTCTCCGCTGATGGCCCTGTTCCTCGCCAAGCGCACCGGCAAGACCTGGAAGGTCGAGTTCGACGGCACTCCGGGCTTCGCGTCGCTGGCGCAACACGCGCCGGTGCTCAGCGACGGCGAGAAGGAGACCTTCCGCAACAACGCCTCCGGCGTCCAGACCGTCGCCGACACCGGCCTCGGCCTGCCGTGGCCGCAGGGCGTGGCGTGGTGGATGGGCGGCGGTCCGCACGGCAACAGCGGCAGCACCCGGCCGTTCAGCTCGATCGACTTCAACGGCGGCGACGGCCGTGTCCTGTCCGCGGGGCCCGGGCGCGTCTACAAGAGCTGCATCCGGGGCCGTAGTGCGCTGGTGAAGGTCGTGCACGACAACGGTTACAGCACCACGTACTACCACATGTACGACCTGACCACGTTGGCCGACGGCAGCGCCGTGCGCACCGGCACGTACCTCGGGCACATCGGCAACGAACTGCCGTGCGGCGGGTCGAGCACCGGTGCGCACGTGCACTTCTCGCTGTTGAAGGGCAACACGCACATCAGCGTCAACGGCATGACCATCGGCGGCTGGACGTTCTACGAGGGCGCCCAGGCCTACGGCGGTTACGCGCAGCGCGGCAGCACCCGCGTGAACGTCGGCGGCCGGGTCACCAACTACGGCGCCGGCACGACCCTGCCGACCGGCACGGTGAACGGCGGCTCGAACAGCACGGTCAACCTGCGCTCCGGCCCCGGCTTGAGCTACGACGCCGTGGGCACGGTCGCGAACGGCGCCGTTGTCTCCATCGCCTGCACGGCGCGCGGTGAGACGGTGGAGGGCGTGTGGGGCGCGACCGACCTGTGGAACCGCCTCGAAGACGGCAAGTGGATCAGCGACGGGTTCGTGGACACGGGTTCCAACGAACCGGTGGCGGCTGCTTGCTGAACAAGCCGTGGGCGGGCTCCGGCCTGCACCGAACCCGCCCACGGCCCATGTCCACCGGAGTGCGCGGCGAGCCGGTCGCCCGTGATCAGTGCGGGAACACCGACGGGTGCCGGGCCACGGTCCGGTGATCGGCGATGGCCGCCGCGACCTCGGCCATGGTGTCGGTGTCACGCAGGCGGTCGAGGTAGTGCACCGAGGCGGCCAGCGCGGGCAGGTCCACGGCGAAGTACACGGCCATCAGGGGGTTGACGAACAGCTCGCCGCCGGCGGTGCGGGAGGTGAAGGCGACGTCCCCGAACCGGCCGCGCAGCGCGGCGGCGATCTGCCCGTTGACGATGCTCGGGCGCAGCGGCGTGGCGGCTTGGGCGTGGGCGACGGCGTCCACCCCGAGGTGGTCGGCCAGGAGTCGGTAGGCGGTGGTCAGCGGGCGGACGCCGGCGCGCGGGAAGGCGTGGACGGTGGCGAAAGGGCTTGGTCGTCGAGCCACCGGGTCAGCGTGCGCTCGGGGGAGTAGTCGTCCGACCCGGCGCTGTCCGGGCGCAGCGCCACCGCGAGCGGCAGGCCGGCGTAGACGTCGAAGCCGCCGCCCGCGCCGGCGACCAGGACGTTGGTCGCAGACCTCAGGCGGGTGAACAGTGGGGGCTCGGCCAGGGAGAACACGGCGAGATCGTACGCACCCGGCGGCGTATTTGGACTACAGTCCGGTTCGTGCCCGAACCGGATCACGAACTGCTCGACCTGCGTGGCGCGCGGCCCAAGGAGCGGGCCGATGCCGCGCGGAACCGGGCTGCCGTGCTCGACGCCGCCGCCGCCTTGTTCCGTGAGCACGGGGTGGACGCCGTGTCGATGGACGCCATCGCCACCGCCGCCGGCGTGGGCAAGGGGACGTTGTTCCGGCGGTTCGGGGACAAGGCCGGGTTGGCCGCCGCCCTCCTGGACGAGCAGGAACGCACGCTCCAGGAGGCCGTCCTGACCGGCCCGCCGCCGTTGGGGCCGGGGGGCGATCGGGGCAGCAGGGTGCGGGCGTTCGTCGCCGCCTACCTCGACTACCTGCTCCCCCACCTGGCGCTGATCCGCATGTCGGAGACGGCCTCGCCGGGCGCGCGGTACCGGATCGGCGCGTACCGGTTCTGGCACCGCCACCTCACCCTCCTGCTCCCCGGACCCGACCCGGAGGCCGACGCGCACACCCTGCTCGCCGCGCTGTCCGCCGAGCACGTGCACGCGGTCCTCCCCCGACTCGGGCCCGACCGCGTGCGTCAAGCCGCCCTTCGCCTCGCCGACGCCCTGGTCAGCTGACCGGGAACCGCCGGACCGCGACCAGCACCGGGACCAGCAGGACCAGCACGCTCCACGGGAACGACCCCGGGCCGGCCGCCGCGAGCAGGACACCGCCGACCACCCCGCCGCCGGCCATGGCCACGTTCCACAAGGTCACCAGCATGGCCTGCGCGGTGTCGGCGGCCGGACCGCCGGCGTGCGCCACGGCGGTCTGCAACAGCGTCGGCACGCCGCCCCAGCCCAAGCCCCACAACGCGACCGCCGCGTAGACGACCACCGGACTGTCCGCCAGCACCCCCAACGCCCCCGCCGCGACGCCGACCAGGACCGTCGCCGCCACGGTCAGCGCCCGCAACCGCCGGTCGATCAACGCCCCCACCAGCCAGATGCTCGCGATCGACGCCACCCCGAACACCAGCAGCACGACGTCCACCGAACCGCCCATGCCCACCGCGCCCAGGAAGGTCGCGATGTAGGTGTAGAAGATGTTGTGCCCCAGCACGAACGTCGCCGTGACCACCAGCACCGCCACCACACCGGGCATCCGCACCGCCGCCGCGACCTGCGGCCGGCCCGACGTCTCGCCCGGGAAGTCCGGCACAGCGAGCAGGATCCACCCGACCAGGACCGCGGCGATCCCCGTCATCACCCAGAACGCCGCCCGCCAGCCGACCGCGCCGCCCAGGAACGTCCCCGCCGGGATGCCCAGCGACAACGCCGCCGGGATGCCGGCCATCACCACCGCGATCGCCCGTCCCGCGGACTCCGCGGGCACCAGCCGCCGCGCGTAACCGGCCAGCAGCGCCCACACCACGCCCGCCGCGACCCCGGCCACGAACCGCGCCGCCAGCGCCACCGGGAACCACGACGAGACCGCCGTGACCGTGTTGGCCACCGCGAACCCGACCACCGCGACCAGCAGCAACCGCCTGCGCCGCCAGGACGCGGTCGCCGCCACCAGCGGGATCGCGGTGACCGCCGTGCCCACCGCGTACACCGTCACCAGTTGGCCCGCGGCCGACTCGCCGACGCCCAGGTCCGCGCTCATCGCGGGCAGGACGCCGGCGGGCAGCGCCTCGGTCAGCACGGTCACGAACGCCGCCGTCGTCAGGGCCAGCAGGGCGCCCAGGGGGAGCCTCACCGATGTCATCACCATGAGCCGTATGCTCAAACCCTCACACATGTGTGAAGGTCAAAGTGAGGGGGCGCACATGAGGATCGGGGAGCTGTCGGAACGCACGGGCACGTCCCGCCGCCTCCTGCGCTACTACGAGGAACGCGGCCTGATCGTGTCCACCCGCCGCGCCAACGGCTACCGGGACTACGACGAGCGCCTGGTGGACCGCGTCCTGCAGATCCGCGGCCTGCTCGACGCCGGCCTGCCGACGCGGATCATCAAGCAGATCCTGCCCTGCCTGGACAAGCCGCGCGTCATCTACTTCCCCGACGCCACCCCGGAGATGATCGCGACCCTGGAACGGGAACGCGACCGCATGACCGAACGGGTCGCCTGCCTGACCCGCAACCGCGACGCGATCTCGGAGTACCTCGACGCCGTCCGGGAGTACAACGGTCAGCGGTAGTGGGCCGCGACGACCTCGAACGCCGCCTTGCGCCGCCAAGTCCCGTCCTCGCACACCTTCACCACGCCGTAGGACGCCATGTCCAGGTCGAGGTCGTCCCGGTGCGGCAGGAAGTGGTTGGCGAACGTGTAGACGAACGCCGTGTCCACGCCGACCTCCTCGAACAGCGACAGCACCTCGTCCAGGTACCGCGCCTGCTCGTCCTCGTCGCGCTCGTACGGCCCGTCCAACCCGACCGGCGTGGGGCCGTCCCACCGCACGACCAGGCCGCCGCGCGCGCCGAGGTCGCCCGCGCCCCGGAAGGTCGCCGACCCGAACTCCGTGACGGCGAGGGGTTTCCCGGCCGCCACCAGGGACCGGATCGACTCGCGGTAGCGGTCGGCGACCTCCGCGGACCGGTAGGCGTCGACGGCGACGAAGTCGAACGGCGTCCAGTCCACGCCCTCGAACGGGATCGAGGCGTAGGTGACCTTCCCGCCGAACCGCTCCCGCACCACCGCCACCGCCCGCGCCAGGAACTCGTTCACCCGCCCGGGGACCGCGGCCAACGCGGCACCGACCTCGTCGCGCGGCGCGGACAGCAGCCACCGCGTCCGCTCGTGCCCGTCGGCGCCCGGCAGGAACCCGGTGGTGAACAGGCTCAGCTCGGCCCCGGTGACGAACACGACCTCCGCGCCCCGCCGCCGCACGCCCTCCGCCCGCTCGGCGCAGTCGGCCAGCACCGCCAGCAGCTCCTCCGGCGTCAACTCCCCGGTGAACGGCGAGAACCACACCTCCAGCCCCAGCTCGGCCGCCGACCGCGCGGCGGTTTCCAGCCGCTCCGGGTGGCCGCCGGTCAGCCGCACCGCCGTGCAGTGCAACTCGTCGCGGATGACGCGCAGGTCGCGCGCCACCACATCGGGGTCCCACGGCTCGTGCGTGGTGTCCCCGTACTTGTTGATGAAGCCCGTGTCGTAGCTGATGCCCTTGCCGCGCATGCCCGCCCCTCTCACTTAAGGTACGTAACGTACCCTATGTTAGGGTACACCGAGTACCGGAGGTGTGGGTGGAGCGGAAGACGCGACGGCGCGGAGCCGACCTGGAGGAGGCGATCCTCGCCGCCGCGGCGGCGGAACTCACCGAGCACGGGTACGCCTCGTTGACCATGGACAAGGTCGCGAAGAGGGCCGGCACCAACAAGAACGCGCTCTACCGCCGCTGGCCCAACCGGGCCGCGCTGGCCATCGCCGCCTACAAGCACCTGATGTCGGCCGAGACCCCGGTGCCCGACACCGGGGAGCTGCGCGGTGACGCGCTGGAGTTGTTGCGCCGCGCCAACTCCTACTGGTCTTCGCCGCGGGGCGCGGTGTTGCGGGACCTCATGGAGAGCATCGGGCTGCCCGAGTTGCTCGCCCAGGCCCGCGACGAGGTGGCGGACGCGGGCAGCGCGTGGTGGCTGACCGTGGTGGAACGGGCCGTGGCCCGGGGCGAAGCGCGGCCGGAGGCGCTGCGCCCCAGGGTGGCGACGGTGCCGATCGCCTTGCTGCGCAACGAGTTCCTCACCAGCGGGACGCCGACCGTGCCCGACCGCGTGCTGGTCGAGATCGTCGACGAGGTGTTCCTCCCGCTGGTGCGGAACCGCTGAGGGTCACCGGGCGGGGCGCAGCTCGCGGCCGGCGGCGGTGAGGTGCTCCCAGGTCCGGCCGCGCTGGCTGGGCGGG
The DNA here is from genome assembly GCF_040647305.1 of Saccharothrix sp. NPDC042600. Taxonomy (NCBI): domain Bacteria; kingdom Bacillati; phylum Actinomycetota; class Actinomycetes; order Pseudonocardiales; family Pseudonocardiaceae; genus Saccharothrix; species Saccharothrix sp. NPDC042600. The sequence goes on from NZ_JBEZBW010000041.1 coordinate 20,523, forward strand.
GCGGAGCCGTCCGCGGTGCGCATCGGGTACACCAGCCCGAACGGCACGGGCTGGTCGAACTCGTCACCGCTGCGGATGTCGATCAGATCCCGGACGTGCGCCATCACGACCTCCTCACGGGGTGGGGTGGCCCCGCCGCGGTGGAGGGGCCGACTCGGTGGATGTCCGTCAATTACCCGTTTCCGCGCGATGACAAGCGGGTTTCCGTTGCTGCATCAGGGTGATGTCACGTGCCGGTGCGCTGATCACAGCACCGGTGGCGGGATCGCCTGCGCCACAACGACGTTCAGCTCCGCCGGCAACGCAGGATCCGGCACAGGTCGGTCAGGGCACCACCCAGCGGCAGGTCCACCCTGACGGTCGCGTGCACGTCGCCGCGCGTGCGGCCCTGGTTGACGATCACCACCGGCTTGCCGGCCTTCGCCGCGTGCCGCACGAACCGCAACCCGGACATGACCGTCAGGGACGAGCCGAGCACCAGCAGGGACCGGGCGGCGTCGACCAGGCCGAAGCACTCGTCCACGCGCTGCTTGGGCACGTTCTCGCCGAAGAACACCACGTCCGGCTTGAGCACGCCGCCGCAGTCCGCGCACGGGACGACCTCGAAGCCCGCCACGTCCTCGGCGGCCAGGTCCACGTCGCCGTCGGGGTTGATCCGGGTGGCGGTGGCCTGGAAGTCGGGGTTGGCCGCGCGCAGGCGGCGGTCCAGCTCCTCGCGGGGCGAGACGCGCCGGCAGTCCAGGCACAGGACGCGGTCGAGGTTGCCGTGCAGCTCCACGGCGTCGTGGGTGCCCGCCGCGTGGTGCAGGCCGTCGACGTTCTGGGTGATGACGCCGGACACGAACCCCGCGTCGCACAGCTCGGTGACGGCCCGGTGGCCGGCGTTGGGGTGGGCGCGGGCGATGGTGCGCCAGCCGAGGTGGCTGCGCGCCCAGTACCGCCGCCGCCCGTCGGGGCTGCCGACGAACTCCTCGTAGGTCATCGGCGTGTGCTTGCGCAGGCTGCCGGACGCGCCCCGGTAGTCGGGGATGCCGGATTCGGTGGACAGCCCGGCGCCGCTGAGCACCAGCACGCCACCCCCGGCGACGACGGGGACGACCTCGTCCAGGCTCGTGGTGCGCGGCAGCGGCGCACCGGTGTCCGTCCAGGTCAACGTGGGCCGCGTACGCACGCGTTCCAGCTTACGTGCGTAACGCGACACCCACCGGAAACGATCAAGCGGGCATGACCGGCGCAGTGCCCAGGCCCGACGGCGAGCCCGACCCGCCGCCGCACGTCGCCAACCACGTCGGCAACGTCCACGGCCCGTCCGTCCAGGCCGGGTACGTGACCGGCGGCATCCACTTCCACGCGCCCCCGCCGGCGGCGCCGGCGCCGCGGCCGGTGCGCGACCGGCGCCTGGCGCGGGCGTGGCTGGTCGTCGTCCTGCTGGTCTTCCTGGTGGCCGGGTTCGGCTCGTACCTGCTGAACGTGTCGGTCGGCCACGGTTCCCTCACCGCGAACCTCGCCGCGGACGGGGTGCTGCTCGCGGTGGCGGTGGGCGTCCTGGCGTCGCGGTGGCGGCTCGTGGCGCGCGACCTGTCGTTCGCGGGCTACGCCGGTCGGGTCCTCGCGCGGTGCGTGCCGCGCTGCGTGGCCATGACGTCCACGCCGGTGCTCGCCATCGTCGCCGTGGTGCTCGGCGCGCTCCTGGTGGCCTCGGTGTTCACGCCCGTGACCGGCCACGAGTACACCGCCGCGCAGGGCCGCAACGGCGTGCTGCTGTTCCTGGCGGGCCTGGCGGTCCCGGTGGTCCGCACGCTGGTCGTCCGCGCGCGGATCCACCGTCGGCGGTGACGCCGCGGGCGGCGGCCCGCCTCAGAACTTGACCGTCGCGCAGCCCACGCGCGGGCCGGCGGTGCCCGCCTTGCCCGGTTCCGTCGCGGTCTTCTGCGCGTGGATCACGACCGAGCCGGCGCGGCGGTCGGTGAACTGCCACGGCACGGTCGTCTTGACCACGGCGTGGCCGCGCTCGTCGGTGGTGAAGTCAAGCCAGATCTCGTTGGTGGGGTTGGCGTAGTTCGGGTCCACCGACGGCTGGTTCGGGTCCACCACGTGCTGGTGGTGCGCGCCGGAGTCGGCCGGGGCCGGGCCGCACGGCTTCTGGTGCGCGTGCGAGCCGTAGGTGCGGTTCGGCACGAGCCCGTAGACGCTGAGCAGGACCTTCGTCGAGTCGCGCTTCGGCGTGGCGACCACGAGCACCTTGGCGCCCGGCGCGATCAACGCCGTGTCGTAGGTGAACGCCTTCGTGGCCACGTCGGGGGTCTCGAACCGGGCGAGCGTCACCGCGACGCCGCCACCGCCGCCGGAGTCCTCGGCCGTCGCGGTCCCGGCGGTGACCATGAGAGCCGCGCCGATGAGAGGGAGGAGACGCTTCACAGCCCGATGCCTTTCCGGATGGGTCGGCGACCGATTTCCTACCCGGCGCACGCTAGCAGAGCGTTCTCCCTACGAAAGTCGCACAAATGCGGATCGTCGGGAGAAACACCCCACCCTCCCGCGAAATCACCCGTTGTGGTACCACCACCGGGTTCCGTCGGCGGTGTCCTCGATGGCGATCCCGCGCTCGCGCAACGCGTCGCGGATCTTGTCCGCCGCGGCGAACTCGCGCGCCGCCCGCAACTCGCGCCGCCGCGCCAGCTCCGCCTCCACGTACGCGTCCTCGTGGGACGCCTCCAGGTCGAACGCGTCGAACAGGCCGTCCACCTCGCGCAGGAACTCCAGCGCGGCCGGCCCCGGCGGCTCACCGGTGCGGTTGCGCTCCCGCACCCACTCGAACAGCACCGTCACCGCCGCGGGGGTGTCCAGGTCGTCGTCCAGGTGCCCGAAGAACCGCTCCCGCGTCCGCGCCACCAGCTCCAGCGCTTCCGGCGACTCGGTGTGGCGCGGGTCCGCCAGCCGCGCGAAGTTCTCCACCCGCCGCCGGGCGGCGCGGGCGTGCGCCAGCGTCACGTCGTTGAACTCCATGGACGACCGGTAGTGCTGGCTGAGGAACGCGTAGCGCAGCGTCCGGAAGTCGGCCAGCTCCAGCGCCTGGCGGATGGTGAGGAAGTTGCCCGCGCTCTTGGCCATCTTCGCGCCGTCCACCCGCAGCAACCCGGCGTGCATCCAGTACCGGACCAGCGGGACCTTGCCCGAGGCCGCCTCCTGCTGCGCGATCTCCGCCTCGTGGTGCGGGAAGATCAGGTCCACCGCCCCGCCGTGCAGGTCGTACTGCGGGCCGAACACGGCCTCGGTGATCGCGGTGTCCTCGATGTGCCAGCCGGGCCGGCCCGGCCCCAGCGGCGTGTCCCAGTACGGCTCGCCGGGCTTGCGCGCCTTCCACAGCGCGAAGTCGCCCGGGTTGCGCTTGCCGGCGTGCTCGTCGATGCGGGCGACGGAGTCCTCCGCCTCGACGTGCGTGCGGCCGGACAGCTTGCCGTAGGCGGGGAACGTGGACAGGTCGAAGTACCAGCCGTCGTCGAGCCGGTAGGCGTGGCCGCGGTCGATCAGCGCCTGGACCTGGGCGACGATGTCGTCGATGTGGTCGTGGGCGCGCTCGTAGGTGTCGACGGACGTGTTGCGCAGCGCCGCCATGTCCTCCAGGTACCGCGCCTCGAACCGCGCCGACAGCTCGCGCGGCGCGACGCCCAGTTCCGCCGCCCGCTTGATGATCTTGTCATCGACGTCGGTGATGTTCTGCGCGTAGGTGACCCGGTAGCCGCGCTTCTTGAGGTACCGCGCGACGAAGTCGAAATGCGTGTAGGTCTTGGCGTGGCCGATGTGGCTGAAATCGTAGACCGTGGGGCCGCAGACGAACATCCGCACTTCGCCGGGCGTCATCGGTTCGAACGGTTCCACGCGTTTGGTGAGCGTGTTGAAAAGGCGAACGGACACCGCAGGATCTCCTCGGGTGTGGGGAATCGGTGTTTCAGGGATTCACCGACGCCCGACACTCGGCCACGACCCGACGCACGGCGTCGTCGGCGGAACCGAAGATGACCCACACACAGCGGAGTGTAGCAGCAACCCACGCTGCGTGATCACCTTTGGTTCGGCCCGAACCCGACTTCCGGCCGTGCCACGCGCCGGAGGACTGCGGCAACGTCACCGCACGCAACCCCCGAGTGAGGAGGACTCGTGCGAAGACTCTTAGCCGGCGCCGCCACGCTGGCCCTGCTGACCGCAGGTCTGACCCCGGCCGCCGTCGCCCAGGCCGCCCCGGAGGCCGGCGCCGAGCAGCCGCCGCAGGTCACCGACGAACTGCCGCACCCGCTGGAGGACAAGCGGCGGGCCCTGAAGCGGGAGGCGCTGGCCAAGGTGCTGACCGGCGAGGCGACCGCCGAGCAGCGCGACGGCAGCCGGGTCGTCCGGCTCGGCGGCAGGAACGGCAAGGTGGACCAGTACGTCGAGCTGGAGCGCCAGAAGACCGACAAGGTCTTCGTCGTGCTCGCCGAGTTCGGCGACGAGCGGCACCCGCAGTACCCCGACCAGGACACCGCGCCCGCCACGCCCGGCCCGCGGCGCTTCGACGGTCCGGCGCACAACGCGATCCCCGAGCCCGACCGCTCGGTGGACAACACCACCATCTGGCACCCGGACTTCAGCCGCGCCTACTTCGAGGACCTGTACTTCGCCACCGAGCCCGGCGCGAACTCGGTCGCCAACTACTTCGACAAGCAGTCCTCCGGCCGCTACACCGTCGAGGGCACCGTCACCGACTGGGTCGAGGTCCGCTACAACGAGGCCCGTTACGGCCGGTCCAACGGCTACCCGTGCGGCGGCAACGTCTGCAACAACTCCTACGACCTGGTCCGCGACGCCGTCGCCCGGTGGTTCGAAGACCAGCGGGCCGCCGGCCGCTCGACCGACGACATCCGCGCCCAGCTCGCCGAGTACGACACCTGGGACCGCTACGACTTCGACGCCGACGGCGAGTTCTCCGAGCCCGACGGCTACCTCGACCACTTCCAGGTCGTGCACGCGGGCGGCGACCAGGCCGACGGCGACCCGTGGCAGGGCGAGGACGCCATCTGGAGCCACCGCGGCTACGCGTTCAAGAACTACAACTCCGGGCCGGGCGGCAACAAGCTGGGCGGCGCGCCCATCGGCGACACGGGCCTGTGGGTCGGCGACTACACGATGCAGCCGGAGAACGGCGGCGTGAGCGTGTTCGCCCACGAGTACGGCCACGACCTGGGCCTGCCCGACCACTACGACACCAGCGGCGGCGGCACCAACGGCGTCAACTGGTGGTCGCTGATGGGCCAGACCCGCGTCGGCGTCGGCGACGAGCCGCCCGGCACCCGCGCCAACGAGCTGTCCGCGTGGGACAAGCTCCAGCTCGGCTGGCTGGACTACGAGGTCGCCGTCGCCGGCCAGGAGCGGGTGTTCGACCTCGGCCCGCACGAGTACAACAGCGCCAAGGCCCAGGGCCTGGTGGTCGTGCTGCCGGACGTGTCCAAGACCTTCGACTACGGTGACCCGTTCGCGGGCTCGAAGATGTGGTGGAGCGACAAGGGCAACGACCTCGACCACTCGATGACCCGGCCGCTGGACCTGACCGGGAAGTCCACCGCGGAGCTGACCCTCAAGGCGCGCTTCGACATCGAGGAGGACTTCGACTACCTCTACGTCGAGGCCGCCAACGCCGACGGCAGCTGGACCCAGCTCGACGGCACCGTGGACGGCAGGCCGTTCGTCCGCGACTCCGGCGACGCGCCCTCGATCAGCGGCACGTCCGGTGGCCGCTGGGTGGACGTCCGGGTCCCGCTGACCGCGTACGCGGGCCAGAACACCAAGCTGCGCTTCGCCTACCGCACCGACGGTGGGCTTGCGCTGCAAGGGTTCTTCGCCGACGCCGTCACGGTGACCGCGGACGGCGCGCCGGTGCTGGAGGACGGGGCCGAAACCGGTTCCGGCTGGGCGCTCAAGGGCTTCCGGGCCACGGCGGGCACCGAGACCAAGGCGTTCGACCAGTTCTACATCGCCTCGCACCGCACCTACGAGTCCTACGGCGCGTACAACCGGACCGGGCCGTACCGGTACAGCTTCCCGGACAAGCCGGACTGGGTGGAGCACTTCCCCTACCAGGACGGCCTGCTGGTGTCGTTGTGGGACACGAGCTTCCTGGACAACAACACGAGCGAGCACCCCGGTGAGGGCCTGATCCTGCCGATCGACGCCAACCCCGCGCCGATCTACCACCTCGAAGGGCGGCCGTGGGCGCCGACGGTCGCGGGCTACGACGCGCCGTTCGGGTTGCAGAAGTCGGACTCGTTCACCCTGCACATCAACGGCAAGGCGTCCTATGTGCGCGGTCAGCCGGCGCGGCCGGTGTTCGACGACACCAAGCGGTTCTGGTACCCGGAGACGCCCACGACGGGCGTGAAACTGCCGGCCGTGGGCGTCGGTCTACGGGTGTTGACGCAATCCGGGACGTCGATGAAGGTGAAACTGTTCCGCACCAAGTAGGCGCGAGCGCCGGACGTGATCAATTCAGTGTCACGTCCGGCGCCCGTCCGGCGATGTAGACGGACATGGTGAGATCACGTGGCACCGCCGCCGCCCTCGTCGCCGTGCTGTCCCTGACCGGCTGCGCGCAGCAGCCGGCCCCGGCCGGTCCCGCCCCGTCGACCACCCGCGCGCCGGAACCGCTGCGGGTCAGCCTGTGCGACGCGCCCGGCGACCTCGCGGCGTGGATGCGCGCCGACGGCCTGCCCGTCGCCGAGGCCCGCTGCACCGCCGAACCGGCCGACGCCCGCCCGCTGCGCGCGTACGGCAAGTGGTCCTTCCCGCCGTCCGGGCGCGGCACGCCGCACGTGGAGGCCGTGGAGATCGCGGTGTTCGCCGACCGCGGCCCGGACGGCGGCAGCGCGTTCGACGACCTGCGGGCCGCCTACCCGCCGCACGAGCAGCGCACCGTGGCGGGGCACTACGCGAAGGTCGCCCACGGCCGCGGCCGGACCCTGATCAACCTGCCCGAGCTGCCCGAGCCGCTGGACATCACCATCACCACGACGATGACCGGCGCGACCGACGCCGAGCACGCCCGCATCCGCGCCGGCCACCTGCGCGCGTTGGAACAACTCGTGGCCACCGTCGCGCGGACCTGAAACAGTTTTCCGCGTTGTGCGGGAAACCGCCGCCGGCGTGCGGAATAGCCGCCGGGGGTCAGGCGAATTCACCGGGAATCGGCGGCGCGCGATAGCCCGCGGGCCCGTCGCGCGCCGCCCGCGGAGGGCTGCGGGACCGCGAACGCGGGCGGTCGCGCCTCCCCCTCGGATTCCCGCATCCACCGCGGCCGGCGGCGGCATGGGGCCGTCACCCACCCTGGCGGCGTCCGCTCGGCCGATCCCCGGCGGCGTTCGGGCGATCCTCCGCACGTCCGCCCGGTCCCACCGACGGGCCTCCCCGCCGGGTCAGGGCCCCGGGGCGCACGGCCATCTGCGGCCGCGTGGAATATTTTTGTTCCGCCTATCACTTTCCACAATTTAGGCAACCCTGGCGCGGATACGTGCCCAATCAGAACGGCCGACCTGACCGAGTGCGCACACCAACGCCCAATTCACCCGTTCAGCCGCTTCCGACATTGGTGCCGCGCCGAATACGGTCCTGTCCGGACCGCCGACCGGGACAGCGCGCGGTCACTCCGGGGGACGGGGGCAGGGAATCAGCCGGATCTTCAAATGAAGTTCCCACGTGGCATGCTTCGCGCCTTCTCCCGTCTCGGGCAATCGCAGGCTTCGCGTCAGGCGAGGTCCCCCAGTCCCGCTTGACGCCTGCGGAGGCCGGGGAGTCCGTCCACGGGGCTCCCCGGCCCTCATACCCCGGTGGCCGGACGAACCGTGGAACGGCCGGTGCGGTCCGGTGTGGACAGCCCGGTCCTCAAGCCGCGCGCGGCGGGCGGGCGACGCGGACCCGGGGTCCGCGCACCCGCCCGCGCCGCACGCGGGGGTGGTCGGCCGCACAGCCGGCGAGCAGCGCGCCCGACACCAGGACCAACGTCTCACCGCCGTGGACTGCGCATGCGCAGACCAGGACGGTCCATAGCAGCAGCCTCATGAAGCAAGGCTAGGGACCCGCGTCACACCCGTCGAAGGATTTGAGGGAAGCTTAGGGTTTCGACCCTCACCGCAGGGCCGCGGCGACTTCCTCGGCCGTCGCGGTCACCGAGAACATCGGGTAGTCGAACTTGATCGCGTTCTCGTGCTCCTCCGCCGACGTCGCGGCGACGCAGTCGGTGACGGTGACGACCTTGTACCCGTTCTCGTAGCCGGTGCGCATCGTCGACTCGACGCAGCAGTTGGTGAGGAACCCACCGAGGACGATCGTGTCGATGCCCTTGCTGCGCAGGATGAAGTCGAGGTTGGTGCTGGCGAACGTGTCCAGCCCGCGCTTGCCCTCGACCACGATGTCACCCGGCTGGGGCGCGAGGTCGTCCACGATGGCCGCGCCCCACGTGCCCTTCACGAACGCCTTGCCGTCCACGACGCCCTTGAGGATGCCGTACGGGTGTCGTGAGATCTCGTGGTAGCCCTCGGCGAACGTGATCGGCGCGTGCATCACGGTCGCGCCCGCCGCACGGGCGGCTTCGACCAGGGCGACGGTCTTGGGCAGCATGCCGGTGTCGTCCATGACCGGGCTGACGGCGTCGTGCAGCACGCCGCCCTGGCTGGTGAAGTCGTTCTGGTACTCGATCAGCACCACGGCGGTCTTGGCGGGGTCGAGCGTCAGGTCGGTCATCGGGACTCCCTGTGTCGGCGGCACGGCCGTAGCCGATTCAACGACCGCCGCGACACTGCGGCAATGCGGCCAACGGGTGGCGTCAGACCGTCTCCTCCGACACCTTCCACAGCCGGGTCGCCGCCTCGGGGTCCAGCGCGTAGTCCGCGACCCCGCCGCGCAGCCCGCCCCGGTTGGGCAGCGCCTCGGCGCAGTCCTCGAAGTACCGGCCGGTCACGCCCTCGACCAGCGGCGAGCCGGCGAGCAGCACCGACGTGGCCGCGCCCTGCTCGACGGTCTTGAACCGGTGGCCGGGCACCGACGCCGCCAGCCGCGCCAGCTCGTCCGGGTCCACGTGCCGCTGGAGGTTGGTCGGGATGCTGCCGGGCATGAGGGCGTTGACGGTGATCCCGTCGGCCGCCCACCGCCGTGCGGCCTCCACGGCGAACAGGATGTTCGCGGTCTTGGACTGGCCGTAGGCGGGCCACGGCTCGTACGGGCGGTCGTGGAAGTGGATGTCCTCGAACACCACCGGGGACATGAGGTGGGCGCTGGAGCTGACCACGACGACCCGCGCGCCCTCGGCGGCCAGCGCCCGGTGCAGGCCGGTGGTGAGGGTGAAGTGGCCCAGGTGGTTGGTGGCGAACTGGAGTTCCCAGCCCCGCGGCGTGCGGGTCTCCGGGGTGGCCATGACGCCTGCGTTGTCGACGAGGATGTGCAGCGGACCGTCCCAGTCGGCGGCGAACGCGGCGACGGAGGCCTGGTCGGCCAGGTCGAGCGGGGCGACGTGCACCGGTCGGCCGGTGGCGTTCCCGATCCCGGCGGCGGTGCGCCGGCCGGCCTCGATGTCGCGCACGGCGATGGTGACCTCCGCGCCGGCGCCGGCCAGCACGCGGGCGGTCTCGACGCCGATGCCGGACGCGCCGCCGGTGACGACGGCCCGCTTGCCGGTCAGGTCCACGCCCGCGAGCACCTCGGCGGCGGTGGAGTCGAAGGTGAACGGGGTGGTGATCCGGTCGGACATGGGGTCTCCCTGTAGGCTTCAAGCGGAGGAGCCTCCGCTAATCCGACAGTAACCGGAGGACCCTCCGGTTAGCACTGTGCCCTGCACCACACGAGGAGCCGCCGTGGCCGCCCCACGCCCCCTGCGCGCCGACGCCCAGCGCAACCGCGACAAGCTGATCGCGGTCGCGCTGGAGGCGTTCTCCGCCGACGGCGACGTGGCGCTGGAGACCGTCGCCAAGCGGGCCGGGGTCGGCATCGGCACGCTCTACCGCCACTTCCCCACCCGGGAAGCGCTGGTCGAGGCCGTCTACCGCAGCGAGTTGGCGAAGCTGTGCGACTCGGTGCCGGCGTTGCTCGCCGAACTGCCGCCGGAGCGGGCCATGCGGGCGTGGATGGACCGGTTCGTCGAGTACATGGGCACCAAGCAGGGCATGGGCGACGCGCTCAAGGCCGTCATCGCGTCCGGGGCCGACCCGTTCGCGGAGAGCCGGCGGTTGCTGCTGGACGCGGTGGCCACGCTGCTCGACGCGGTCGGCGGGCTCAGCGGGCACGTGCGGCCGATGGACGTGCTCGGCACGCTCGGCGGCGTCGCCCTGGCCGCGGTCGAACTGGCCGACCGCGAGCAGGCGGACCGGATGCTGGACCTGGTGCTGGACGGCCTGCGCTACCGGTCCGGCCGGGCCACCAGCGACCAGAGGTAGCTCAGCGGCTCGCCGTCGGGCTCGTCGCGCCCGACGAACTCGGTGATCAGCTCGACCAGGCGTTCGCGCAGCTCGGCCTGGGACCGCTCGCCCAGCCGCAGGACGCCGCGCCGCACGTCCCGGTTCGCGTCCGGGCCGGCCTCGATGATCTCCGCCCGGTGCGCGCCCAGCATGGCCAGGTCCACCTGCTGCACCAGGCCGTCGCCGTCGTCCACCAGCCCCAGCCGCCAGGTGCGGCCGGTCGCGCGGTAGGGGCGTTCCAGCGCGCCTTTCGCACCCGTGCGCACCGGTTCGGCGACCAGGAACCCGGTCCCGACCAGGGCGCGGACGTGCCGCAGCACGGTCGCGGGCGCCACTTCGAGGCGTTCGGCCAGCTCCTGGTTGGTCCACGCCCGGTCGAAGCAGAGTCGGAGGATGCGCCACCGCAGGGGGTGCGCCAGCGCTTTCAACTCCTCGACGGACGCGGTGCGCGGGGGCTGGTCGGCGGGCACGCGTCGAAGGTTAGCCGAGCGGACCTTGCCGCGCGCGCCAGTGATTTGGTTCACTGCCATCGATTGCACTTCCTGAAATCGGAGGGGTGGCATGGAGTTGGCGCGGCGGGTCGGCGAGTGGGTGCGCGAGCGGGAGCCGGACCTGGTGGCCGAGCTGGCCGCGTGGGTCGCGCAGCCCAGCGTGAGCCGCACCGGCGAGGGCATGTCCGGCGCGGCGGCGCACGGCGTGGAGCTGTTGCGCCGCGCCGGGTTGACCGCGCGGGTGGTGGAGACCGGCGGCTGGCCCGCGCTGGTGGGCACCGCGCCGGGACCGCCGGGCGCGCCGCACGTGCTGGTCTACGGCCACTACGACGTCCAACCCGCCGGACCGCTGCACGAGTGGGTGACGCCGCCGTTCCAGCCGGATGTCCGCGACGGCCGCATGTACGGGCGCGGGACGGGCGACAACAAGGGTCAGCACCTCGCCCAACTGCTCGGGCTGCGCGCGTTGCGGGAACTGGGCGGGCTGCCGTGCCGGGTCACCGTGCTGCTGGACGGCGAGGAGGAGATCGGCAGTCCCAACCTCGCGAAAGCGTTGCGGCAGATCGAGAAGCCGGATCTCGTGGTGTGGAGTGACGGGCCGGTGCACGAGTCGGGGCGGGCGGCGGTCGTCCTCGGGGTGCGCGGGGTGCTGGCGTTCGAGCTGCGGGCGCGCGGCGCGTCGGGCGTGCTGCACTCGGGGAACTGGGGCGGGGTCGCGCCGAACCCGGCCTGGCGGCTGGTGCACGCGCTGGGCACCATGCGTTCGCCGGACGGCCGGGTGCTGATCGAGGGCTTCGCCGACGCCGTGGAGGGGTTGAGCCCCGGCGAGCGGGCGGCGTTGGCCGCGCTGCCGGTGGACGTGCCGCAGGTGCTCGCGGAGATCGGCGTGACCGCCGTGGAACCGCCCGCCGACCTCGGGTTCTACGAGCGCCTGACCGGACCGACCTTCACCGTCAACTCGCTGACCTGCGAGGACGGCGGCGAGCACCGGACGGTCATCCCGAACGTGGCGGTCGCGAAGTGCGACATGCGGCTGGTCGGCGGGCAGCGGGTGGCGCAGGTGTCCGCCGCGATCCGGGCGCATCTGGCCCGGCACGCGCCGGACGTCGAGTTCGTGCCGGGCGCGGCGATGGAGCCGTCCCGGACGCTGCCCGAGACGCCGTGGACCGACGCGGTCCTGCGGGGCGCGCGGGAGGGCCTGGGCGAGGAGCCGCTGCTGGTGCCCGCGCTGGGCGGGAGCCTGCCGATCGCCGCGTTCACCGACGAGCTGGGCGTGCCGTGCTACGGCGTGCCGCTGGCCAACGTGGACGAGCGCAACCACGCGCCCAACGAGAACCTGGTGCTGGACTGGTTCCGGCGCGGGATCGTGGCGGCGGCGACCGTGCAGCACGCGATCGCGGAGGTGGGGCGGTGAGCCTGACCGACTTCGAGTGGGTGTTCGGCGCGGAACCGGGGCCGGACGGGCGGATCGCGTGGCTCGGCGACGCCACCGGCAAGGTCCAGCCGTACGTGGACGGGCGGCACGTGCCGGTGCCGGGGACCGTGCGGCGGTGCTCGTGGCACCCGTCCGGCACGAAGGTGGTGGTGCTGGTCGATCCGGACGGCGGCGAGGCGCACCGGCTGGCCCAAGTGGACCTGGCGAGCGGCGAAATCGACTGGCTGGTCGCCGAGGAGGGCGTGCGCTGTGAGGTCGGTGTGCCTTACGCGACGGGCGGAAACCCTTACAGCGCCGACGGGAAGCTGCTGGCGTACGCGAGCAACGCCCGTGACCCCGAGGTGTTCGACGTGCTGGTGCGCGACGAGCGCGGGTCGCGCACCGTGCTGCGCGGCGACGACCGGTACCTCCCGATGGGCTTCTCCCCCGACTCGCGGCTGTTGCTGGTGCTGAAGTTCCACCAGAACGCCGACCACGAGCTGTTCGTGGTGGACCTGGCCGACGACTCCGCGCGGCGGATCACCGACTTCCCCGGTCCGGCGAAGTACGTGCCGGTGGGGTGGCTGCCGGACTCGTCGGGGATCGTCGTGTGCACCACGCAGGGCCGCGACCACTTGGGGCTGGCGACGCTGTCCCTGGCCGGGGAGCTGACCTGGATCGACACGCCGGAGTCCAGTGTGGAGGGCGGCGCGATCTCCGGCTCGCGCCTGGCGTGGGGCCGCAACGAGCACGGCTGGACCCGGCTGTTCTGGTCCGACGGCGCGGAGACCCGCCCGGTGGAAGGACTTCCGGAGGGGCTCGCGGTGTGCGAGTTCGGCTACGACGGCCACGTGCTGCGGTTCACCCCGGACGGCAGGTTGCTGGTGCAGTTGGCCCGCCCGGACGCGGCCACCGAGCTGTACCTGGCCGACCTCGACGCCGGGACCGCCGAGCGCGTCACCGACTTCGGCCGGGGTCTGCCCGCCCTGGTCGCCCCGACCGTCGTGCACGCGACGAGCCGTGACGGCCTGCGCATCCCCTGCCTGCTCTACAAACCCGTCGGCGCGACGAACGCCCCGGTCGTGCTGTCCGTGCACGGCGGACCCGAGTCGCAGGCGTACCCGTCCTTCGACCCGCTGGTGCAGGCGTTGCTGGCCGACGGGATCGGCGTGCTCGCGCCGAACTTCCGCGGCTCCTCCGGCTACGGCCTGGCCTTCCAGCGGAAGGTGTACGGCGACTGGGGCGGCGGCGACCTGGAGGACCTGGCGGCCGCCGCGGCGCTGCTCGCGGACGTGGAGTGGGCCGACGAGACCCGGCTGGGCGTGCACGGCGCGTCCTACGGCGGGTTCGCCGCGCTGTCGTGCGCCGCGCGGCTGCCGGACCTGTGGAAGGCGGCGGTCAGCGAGTGCGGGACGTCGGACCTGTTGACCGACATCGAGAACTGCCCGCCGACGTGGCGCCGGCGCACCAAGGAGTGGATCGGCGACCCGGACGACCCGGCGCAGTTGGCGAGCTTGGTGGAGCGCAGCCCGATCACGCACGCCGAACGCGTGCGGGCGCCCGTGCTCATGCTGCACGGCGAGAACGACACGCGCGTCAACCCGGAGGAGTCCGAGCGGATGTACGCGCGGCTCAAGGAGTTGGGCAAGCCCGTGCGGCTGGAGCTGCACCCGGGTGTCGGGCACGAGGTGTACCGCGAGGGCCTGGCCGACACGATCGACCTGATCGTGGACTGGTTCCGCACGCACCTGTGACCGATGTCGGCCCGTGGTCCCACGCCGGGGGTGGGACCACGGGCCGATCCGCGCGGACCCCGTCGCGCGGCACCGTTTCGGGCCATGAACACCTTTCCCGGACGTTGGGTCGGCGGCACGGCCCTGGTGCTCGGCCCGGTGCTGCTGCTGACCGGCACGCTGCTGCGCTCGCCGTTCCACTTCTTCTTCCCCGACCAGCTCCGGGCGATGGCCGAGCACCCCGGCCTGATGACCGCCGCCTACACGACCTTCGCCGCGGGCAACGTCGTGCTGGGTCTCGCGGTGGTGGCGCTGGCGCAGCGGGTGGCGCGGGTCCGGCCCGCCCTGGCCGCGTGGGCGGGCACGTTCGTGGTGCTCGGCCTGTTCGAGCGGACGTTCCACGCGGGCGTCGACCAGGCCGCGCAGAGCCTGGTGCGGCGGCGCGGCCCCGAGTTCGCGACCGAGCTGGTCGGCGCTTCGTACGGCGACCCGCACCTGTTCAGCTACCTGTCCTTCACGATCATGTTCGGCTGGTACCTGCTGGCCTTCGCCACCTACCGGTCGGGTGAACTCGGCATCGCCCGATCGGTGTGCCTGGCCACCGCCGGTCTGCTGCCGCTGGGCGTGCTCAAGGGCACCGAGGTCGTGTCGATCGTCGGCGCGGTCGGGCTGTGCGTGGCGCTGGTGCCGCTCGGCGTGCGCGTGCTGCGCGACGGTCCGCGCCCCAACCGGACCGCGACGCTCGTCACGGTGGGCGCGTTGCCGCTGGTCGGAGCGCTCGCGTTCGCGAGCACGTTGGGCTGAACACCCGATACGCGCAAGTCCGGTGTATCCACCGAACGGCGGTCGACACTTGTGTTGGTGAAGGCAGCGCGCAGGGGGTGCGGTGCCTGAGCCCGGTGATCCCGGGCGAACGGGGGAGACAAATCAATGAAACATCACGGGAGTGACAGCTTCTTCGTGGTCGGCGAGGGCGTGCTGGAGTTCAGTGGGGCTGGGGAGCCCACTGCCCGGCGGCCCCTCACGGTCGAGGAGCTGCGCCGGTTCCGGTTCTCGCGACTGGGGCCGGAGGGGGTCCAGCTGGACGAGGCCACGCGTACCGCCTTGGCGACCGCGATGACCGCCGACGTCCCGCAGCCCGATTCGGAGAACCCCGCCATCCCGGCCGGGTTCACCTACCTGGGTCAGTTCGTCGACCACGACCTGACCATGGACCGCACCGAGTCCCAGCTGGGCGGGGACGTCAACCTGGACGACCTGGTCCAGGGCCGCTCGCCCGCGCTGGACCTCGACTCGGTCTACGGCCGGGGTCCCCTCGACCCCGCCGACCGCCGGTTCTACGCCGACGACCAGGTCAAGCTCAAGATGGGCAAGACCTCCGCCACCGACTTCCCGGACGACCGGACCAAGGTGGAGCTGGAGGGCTTCGACCTGCCCCGGGCCGGGTCCGGGGCGACCGGCGCGGAGCGGCGCCGTCCGCTGATCCCGGACGAGCGCAACGACGAGAACCTGGTGATCGCCCAGACGCACCTGGCGTTCATCCGGTTCCACAACCGGGTCGTGGACGAGCTGGCGCTGACCGGCCTGAGCGGGCAGCGGCTGTTCCGCCAGGCCCGCGCCCAGGTCGTGCGGCACTACCAGTGGATGCTGCGCCACGACCACCTGCCGCGCATCGTCGACCCGGCGATCGTGGACGACGTGTTCACCAACGGCCGCCGCTTCTTCGAGGCGCCCGGCCGCGGGTACATCGGGGCGATGCAGCCGCCGACCATGCCGCTGGAGTTCTCGGTGGCGGCGTACCGGCTCGGGCACAGCCAGATCCGGGCCGCGTACGAGTGGAACCGCGTGTTCAACAGCGGCGGGCCGGGTCCGGTCGCGTCGCTGCTGCTGCTGTTCACCTTCACCGGGACCAGCGGCAACTTCCGGCCGGGCACCGACCTCGACGACCCGACGGTCGCCGGGGTGGACACGCTGCCCACCAACTGGATCGCGGACTTCCGCAGGCTGTACGACTTCACCGAGGCGGGCCGGCCCGACCTGGCGCCGACCGGCACCGGCGGCAACGTGACCAAGAAGATCGACACGTTGCTGGTCGACCCGCTGACCCGGTTGCCGGCGGGCACGTTCGACGGGCGGGGGACTCAGTTCCCGCCGATCCACCGCAACCTGGCGTTCCGCAACCTGACGCGGGCCATGATGGTCAAGCTCGCGACCGGGCAACAGATCGCCGAGCTGTTCGGGGTGGCGCCGCTGACCGCGGAGCAGATCCTGAACGGCAGCGGTGGCGTCACGCTGGACTCGCTGACCGAGGAGCAGAAGGCGGCGGTCGTGGCGAACACGCCGCTGTGGTTCTACATCCTGCGGGAGGCGGAGTTCGGCAACGGCCTGCTCGGGCCGGTCGGCGGCCGGATCGTCGCGGAGGTGTTCCACCGGGCGATGGAGGGTTCGCGGACCTCGATCGTGCGGGAGCCGTCGTGGCGGCCGGTGTTCGGGCCGGACTCGAACACCTTCCGGATGACCGACCTGCTGCTGTTCGCCTTCGAGGGCAAGGCCGACCTGCTCAACCCGTTGGGCGACTGAGATGTCCACGACCAAGGACTTCGAGGTCGAGGAGGTCGGATCGGTCCCACCGCAGCGGTGGGACCGCTTCGAGGCGTTCCTCAGCCAGGTCGCGCCGACCGCGCTGCGGTTGTCGATCGGGCTGCTGTTCGTCTGGTTCGGCCTGCTCAAGGTGGTCGGCCGGTCGCCGGTGGCGGATCTGGTGCACGCCACGCTGCCCTGGGTGTCCCGCGGCTTCCTGCTGCCGGCGCTGGGCGCGGTGGAGGTCGTGCTCGGCATCGCGCTGCTGCTCGGCAAACCGCACCGGACCACCCTCGTGGTGACGGCGGCGCACCTGGTCGGCACCTTCCTGGTGTTCGTCCAGGCGCCGTCGCTGGCGTGGTCGGACGGCAACCCGCTGCTGCTGACGGCGACCGGTGAGTTCGTGCTGAAGAACCTGGTGCTGGTCTGCGCGGTGCTGCTCCTGCTGGGGCTGCGCCGCCGGCGCTAGTCGCGGACGGCCCGCCGGCTGCCCCATGCCGGCGGGCCGTCCGCCCTCAACCCGGGAACGGCCACGGGTTCGGCGCGCACGTCTTCCCGTCGCGCGGCGCGCCGCCACCGGTCAAGTCGGCGATGAAGTCGTTGGACGTGCCGAACGTCTGCTGGAGCATCACCGGCGCGGGCGCGCCCTGGGCGGGGCACGGGCTGTGCCCCAGCCCGAGCGCGTGCCCGACCTCGTGGTTGACCACGTACCGGCGGTAGTCCGCGATGTCACCGTCGTAGACCACCGCCCCGCGCACCCACCGCGCCGCGCTGAGGTGCACGATCCCGCCGATCCGGCACGAGACGTCCACCGGGATCTCGAACCCGCACAGCTTCCGCGCGGTGCTCGGACCGGTCAGCCGCACCCGGATGGCGGGCGCGCCGGTGTCCACCCGCCGGAACGCGACGTCCCCGCGCCCGACCCACCCGCGCGGGTCACCCAGGATCTCCTGCACGACCTGCCCGAACGCGTTGCCGTCCACGTCCAAGCCTTCCTCCACCTCGACGCTGTACGTGCGGGTCGCGCCGGTGCCGATGGCCTCGGTCGTCCCCGGCACGACCCGCCACACGCCCGTGCCCGAGTCGGGCACCGGGGGCCCGTCGGGCAGGTCGGCGGTTGACGCATAACTACGCCGGGACGTCGTGGTGGGCACCGGCGGAAGGGGCGTCACACGCGTCGTCGAGGAGGCGATCGGCACCGGGGGAACCGGTTGCGGTGTGGACAGGTGGGTGCTCGACAAGGCGAGCAGCGCACCCAGGACGGCCGCCAACCCCATCCGCCACGCGCTGCGGGACGACATGCTCCCGACCCTGGCCGGAGGGTGTGAAGAACCTGTTGTCGTCCCGCTGGGTTCCCGTGACGTTGATCCATACTGCGGTCGTGTGCGCCCACATCCTCGTCGCGGAGGACAACCGGAACCAGGCGGAACTCGTCCGCCGCTACCTCGTGCACGACGGCCACACGGTGGTGGTCGTGCACGACGGCCGCGCGGCGATCGACGAGGCCCGGCGCGACCGGCCGGACCTGGTGCTGCTGGACGTGATGATGCCGGTGGTGGACGGCTTGGACGTGCTGCGCGTGCTGCGGGCGGAGTCCGAGGTGCCGGTCGTGCTGGTGACCGCCCGGTCGCTGGAGGACGACGTGCTGCTGGGGTTCGACCTCGGCGCGGACGACTACATCGTGAAACCGTTGCGCCCCAGGCAGATGCTCGCGCGGGTGCGGACGATCCTGCGGCGCGCCGGGCGGTCGGCGGCGAAGGCGCTCACGGTGGGCGAGCTGACCGTGGACGCCGAGCGGCACGAGGTGACATTGGCCGGGGAGCCGGTGGTGTGCACGCCCGCCGAGTTCCGCCTGCTGGCCACGCTCGCCGCCCACCCGTACCGCGTGTTCACCCGGGCGCAACTGCTGCAGGCGTCCTACGGCATCGACGGGTTCATCACGGAGCGGACCGTGGACGTGCACGTCATGAAGCTGCGCCGCAAGGTCGAGCGCGACCCGCGCCGCCCGCGCCGGCTGCTGACGGTGTACGGGATCGGCTACAAGCTCGTCGACCCGGCCGCCGCGTGATGGCGCACAGCCTGTTCGTCCGGTTCTTCGCGCTGTGCACGGCGATCGCGGCGGTGTCGATCGCGGTCACGGCGTGGCTGGCCAGCCAGGCGACGACCGGCAGCATCCGGCAGGAGCAGGGCGAGGCGCTGGCCACCGACGCGACCCTCTACGACGAGCTGCTCGGCTACGCCGCCGGCCACCGCGACTGGTCGGGGGTCGCGGACACGGCCCGCGCGCTGGCCGCCGGGTCCGGCCGGCGGATCGCCCTGACCACCCGGGACGGCGTGCCGCTGGTGGACACCGGCGGCCCGGACGCGCCGCCGCTGCCGGTGCGGCCCAAGGCGATCGTGGACCCGCTCAACGTCGACCAGGTGCTCAAGCCGGACGCGCCCGCGGACGCCGTGGACCCGCGCGCGGTCGGGCCGTACCGCCTGACCCCCGTCGAGGCCGACCGGCTGCGGTCCCTGGCGCAGCTGATCGCCGAGTGCACCGGGTCGCGCGTGGTGGTGGAGCCGGGCGGGCGGCCCGCGCTGGACCCGCCGGTGGAGCCGGGTCTCCGGTTCGCCGAGGACTGCCCCCTGCACAGCGGGAAGGTGTTGACCGCGCCGACCGAGACCGAGCACGCGGCCTCCCGCGAGCTGCGGTCGCTGCTGGTGGACTGCGTGCACCGGGTCCGCCCGGACGCGCGGGTGGACGAGCGGTGGACCGAACCGGCCGTGCTGCGCTGGTGGCTGCGTCCCGCGCCGCCGGGGACCGCGCCCGAGGTGGCCGGTTGCCTGTCCGGCGCGCGCAGGGCCCAGCTGGCGCCCCACGTGGCGCCGCCCGCGCTGCTGTTCCTGACCGCGCCGACCGGCGGCGAGCGGCCGGGCGTGGACCTGTCGTCGGCGGGGGCGACGCGGGTGGCGTTGACCGGGTCCGCGGTGCTCGCGCTGGCCGGGTTCGCGAGCTGGCTGGTGGCGTCGCGGCTGGTCCGGCCGATCCGGGCGGTGACGGCGGCGGCGCGGCGGATGGGCGCGGGCGACCGGTCGGCGCGGGTGGACGGCCCGGCCCGGGGCGAGGTGGGTGAGCTGGCGAGCGCGTTCAACGCGATGTCCGGGCGGCTGGCCGACGCGGAGCGGCAGCGGCAGGCGCTGGTCAGCGACGTGGCGCACGAGCTGCGCACCCCGTTGGCGACGGTCACCGGGTGGCTGGAGGCGGTGCAGGACGGGGTCGCGTCGATGGACCCGCAGCTGCTCGCGGTGCTGCTGTCGGAGTCGCAGGTGCTGCGGACCCTGGTGGACGACCTGCACGACCTGGCGCAGGCCGACGCGGGGGCGTTGCGGCTGCACCCGGAGCCGCTGGACGCCGCCGAGGTGGTCGAGCAGGTGGTCGCCGCGCACCACGCCGACGGGCTGGTGGCCCGCACGTCCGGGCGGCTGGAGCTGACGGCGGACCCGGTGCGGCTGCGCCAGGCCGTGCGGAACCTGGTCACCAACGCCCTGCGCTACACCCCGCCCGGCGGCACGGTCACCGTCACCGGCACCCGGTCCGACGGGCACGTGGTGATCGAGGTCGCCGACACGGGCGTCGGCATCGACCCCGACGACCTGCCGCACGTGTTCGACCGGTTCTGGCGGGCGGACAAGTCGCGCAGCCGGGCGACCGGCGGCAGCGGGCTGGGGTTGGCGATCACCAAGCACCTGGTCGAGGCGCACGGCGGGAGGGTGGAGGTGACCAGCGCCGTGGGCGTGGGCAGCACGTTCCGGCTGCGGCTGCCCGCCTAGACGCCGGCGGGCCGGCGTTCGCTCAACGCGCGACCGGTCGTGATCAGGTCGGTCGCGACGCGGTCCACCGCCTGGGTGAACTCCGGGTCGTCGCACCGCCAGTCCACGAGCTTGTCGTGCAGCCAGTTCCGCCACGCCCCGACCAGACGGGTGAACGTCTCGGTGCCCTCGGGGGTGAGCCGGTACCGGTCGCGGTCCTCGGTGAGCAGGCCCTTGGCCATGAGCTGCCGGGCGGTGGGCTCGAAGATGCCCGCGGGGACCCTGGTGTCGCGGGCCAGCCGGTCCAGGTCCGCGTCGCCGTGGTGGACGCTCTGCCGGAACACCTTCACCAGCAGCCAGGCCTGCGCGTGGCTCAGCGGAACACCGCCGCGCGCCAGCACGTCGGGTGTCGGGTCGCGGTCCTCCTTGCTGACGATCAGCGCGACCAGCTTCTCCAGTTCCTGGTTGGACCCCGTGGACTGCGGCACGGCGAAGCTCTCCCCCACGCCGTTGTTGCCGGACGCGGCGACCCGGGCGGTGTCGCGCAACGGGACTTCGCGCAGGAACAACGCGACCAGGAACGCCACCGCGGCCACCGGCGCGGCGGCCAGGAACACACCTTGGAGGGTGTCGGCGTAGGCGGCCGTGATCGGCGCTTTCACCGCGTCGGGGAGGGTGTGCAGGGCTTGGACGTTGCTCGCGGCCCGCGGGTCCACGCCCGGCGGGATGGCGGCGGCGAGGTGTTCGGGCAGGCGGCTGGCGTAGATCGTGCCGAACACCGCCACACCGAACGAACTGCCCATGGTGCGCAGGAACGTCACCCCGGAGGTAGCCACCCCGAGGTCCTCATAGCTGCTGGTGCTCTGCACAACCACCACAGGCACCGGCATGCACATGCCCACACCCAGCCCCAGCACCAACATGTACGAAGACGCCTGCCAGAACGCCGTGTCAGTGTCCAACAGCGACAACAACAACATCCCGCACACCATCAAGATGCTGCCCACTATGGGAAACAGGCGGTACCGACCGGTCTTGCCGATCACGTTGCCGGTGGTGATCGACGCGATCAGGATGCCGATGACCAGGGGCAGCATCTCCAGCCCGGACTGCGTGGCCGAAGCCCCGTGCACGTACTGCAGGTAGGTCGGCAGGAACGTGACCCCGCCGAGCATCGCGAACCCGACCACGAAACTGAGCACGCTGCACACCGTGAACACGGGGTTGCGGAACAACCGCATGGGCAGCATCGGTTCGGCGGCCCGCCGTTCGACCAGCACGAACAACACCAACGCCACCAGCGACCCGGCGATCATCCACAGGATGGTCGGCGACGCCCACGGGTACTCCACACCACCCCAACTGGTGACGAGCGTCAACCCGGTGGCCGCCAGGGCGATGAGCAGGATCCCCAGGTAGTCGATCCGTGGCTTGCCCGCGGCCCGAGCCCCCGGCAACGCCAGGGCTCCCACGATCAGGACCACGACGCCCAACGGCAGGTTCACGTAGAACGCCCACCGCCAACTCAGGTGGTCCACGAACAGCCCGCCCAACAACGGACCCACCACAGTGGACACGCCGAACAACGCCCCGATGAGCCCTTGGTACTTGCCGCGCTCGGACAGGGGCACGACATCGGCGATGACAGCGGACGACGTCACCAACAACCCGCCCGCGCCCAGCCCTTGGATCGCCCGCGACACGATCAACCAGGTCATCGACTCGGACCAGCCACAAAGGAACGACCCGATCATGAAAAGCGCCACGCTGGCCAGGAACGCGGGCTTGCGCCCGAACAGATCACCGAACTTGCCGATCAGGGCGGTCATGATCGTCTCGGCCAGAAGGTAGGCGGTGACCACCCAGGAAAGGTGCCCCGCACCCCCGAGATCGCTGACGATGGTGGGCAAGGCGGTGGCGACGATCGTCTGGTCCAACGCCGCCAACAACATCCCCAACATGATCACGGCGATGACCGCACTCCGCGCCCGCCGCCCGACCTCCACCCGCTCGACCACGGCGACCTCCCACGGCGACCATAAGCGCCCCACCCCACCCCCGCTCGCCGACGCCGCCCCCACCCCGAGCCACCCGCACTGTCGTACCCCGATGAGACAATCGAACCGGGGGCCGGAGGCCACGCCCACACACAAGCCACCTCCTCAAAGCCACCCACCACACCCGCCGCCGCACCGCCCCCACCCCGCTCACCGCCGCCCCGCCCCACCCGCCGCCGCACGCGCCGCCCCACTCCCGCGCACCGCCGCCCCGCCACACCCACTCCCGCGCACCCGCCCACTCCCGCGCACCCGCCCACTCCCCCGCACCCGCCCACTCACCGCCGCACGCGCCCCGCCGCCCCAGCCGTGCCCCGCCGCCCGCACCACCCACCCGGTCGAGGCCACCCCTGCCCGAAATCGGGCACGCCGTTTGGCCGGGTGGTTGGCTGGTGACCATGCTGGACGCCGTGGACGACGAAGTGCCGGACGACCTCCTGCGGCACGTGGTGCGCACGACCGGGATCCCCCCGTCCCTCGCCCACCGCCTCGTCTCCGACGTCATGGGCTACTTCGTCGAAACCGCCACCGAATACGTGCAACGCCGCCACGCGGAGCTCCAAGCGCAAGGACTCAAGAACGCCACCATCTGGGACCGCCTCCGCCAGGAGCTGGACACCCGCCCCGTGGCCGCCCCCAAGTTCACCGAGCGCCAGCTCCGCCGCATCGTCTACGGCTAGAAGGAGAACCACATGTGCGGAATCGTCGGGTACGTCGGCTCCCGGGACGCGGTGCCCCTCCTCCTGGAGGGCCTGCACCGCCTCGAATACCGGGGCTACGACTCGGCGGGCGTGGCCGTGGCCGGCGCCGGACTCCGGGTCGCCAAGACCGCCGGCCGGGTCGCCGACCTGCGCAGGGTCGTCCCGGCGGACATGGCGGGCACGGTCGGCATCGCCCACACCCGCTGGGCCACCCACGGCGAGCCCAACGACCGCAACGCCCACCCGCACACCTCGGGCGGCATCGCGATCGTCCACAACGGCGTCTTCGAGAACTCCGACCGCCTCCGCGCCCAGCTCGTCGCCCAGGGCGTCACCCTCACCTCGGACACCGACAGCGAGGTCCTGGCCCACCTGGTCGCGCGCAGCGACAAGGCCACCCTCGAAGACGCCGTCCGCGAGGCGTTGAGCCAGGTCGAGGGCACCTACGGCGTGATCGTCATGGACGCGGACCGGCCCGGTGAACTGGTCGCCGCCCGCCGCGGCAGCCCGGTCGTGCTGGGCGTCGGCGAGCACGAGATGCTGGTCGCCTCGGACGTGTCGGCCCTGGTCAGGTTCACCCAGCAGGTCATCTACCTGGACGACGACGAGCTGGCCACGGTCACCGCCGACGGCTACCGCACCAGCACGATGGACGCCCGGTCCACCACCAAGTCGCCCACGTCGATCGACGTCGCGACCACCGAGTACGAGCTGGGCGAGCACCCCGACTTCATGTTCAAGGAGATGTCCGAGCAGCCCGAGGCCGTGGACCGCTGCCTGCGCGGACGCCTGGACCACCGGTTCCAGTCCGCCCGCCTCGGCGGGGTGAACCTCAGCCCGCAGGACTACCAGCGGATCCGCCGCGTCAAGCTGCTCGGCTGCGGCTCGGCGTACTACGCGGGGCAGGTCGGCGCGGGGCTGATCGAGGAGTTGGCGCGCATCCCCGCCGACGCCGAGCCGGCCTCGGAGTTCCGCTACCGCAACCCCGTGGTCGACCCGGACACCCTGTACGTCGCGATCAGCCAGTCCGGTGAAACCCTCGACACGCTCGCCGCGGTGCAGGAGCTCAAGCGCAAGGGCGGCCACGTGATCGGCGTGGTCAACGCGGTCGGCAGCACCATCGCCCGCGAGTGCGGCAGCGGGATCTTCCTGCACGCCGGACCGGAGGTGTCGGTGGCGGCGACCAAGTCGTTCACGACGATGGCCGTGGCGCTGGCGATGCTCGCCCTGGACCTGGGCCGCGTCCGCGACCTGTCCATCACCGAGGGTCGCCGCGTGGTCAACGGGCTGGCCGAACTGCCCGCCACGATCGCCAAGATCCTGGGCGCTGAGCGGGAAATCGCCGACATCGCCCGGAAATACGCGCAGGCGCGGCACATGTTCTTCCTCGGCCGGGTTCGCGGGTGGCCGGTCGCGCGGGAAGGCGCGCAGAAGCTCAAGGAGATCTCCTACCTGCACGCCGAGGCCTACCAGTCGGCCGAGCTCAAGCACGGTCCGCTGGCGCTGATCAACCCGGAGATGCCGTCGGTCGTGGTCGTCCCGGACGACGAGCTGCTGAGCAAGAACATCTCGACGATCGAGGAGATCAAGGCGCGCGGCGGACCGGTCATCGCGGTCACCGACGCCGACCTGCCGCCCGGCCTGGCCACCGACGTGATCCGCATCCCCAAGGCGCACGACGCCCTCGCGCCGATCACGCTGTCCGTGCCGCTCCAGCTGTTCGCCTACCACCTGGCCCGCGCCCTGGACCGCGACATCGACCGGCCCCGCAACCTCGCGAAGAGCGTGACCGTGGAATAGCCGTCAACCCGGCTGGAGCAAGATCACCCGATCAAGCGACGGCCGGGTGTGGCGGATCCACGCTACTCTTGGTGCGTGCCCAGAACAGACGTTGGGCGCGTCCCACGAACCGAGGAGTAGTCAGCCATGTTCCGCCACCCCGCCGCCGCCCTCACCGCCCGCCGGCAGCAGCCGCACCAGTCCCACCCAGGTGTCGCCGCCGGTCCGTTGCGCGGCCTGCACGCGCCACCGCCCGGCCGGCACCGGCACCGCCGCCCGCGCGGGCCGGGAGCCGTCGCCGAGCACCAGGTCCGACTCCGCCCCGGCGAAGGCGCAGTCCATCAACACCGCGGGCCCGTCGAGGTCCCACAGCCCGCACTCGTCCCACTCCACACCGGGGTCGGCGAGTGCGGCGTGGGCGGCGGCCACCAGGTCCTCGGCGGAATCCGCCGCCAGCCACCGCACGAACACACGCCGCTCGGCGAGGTAGCAGGTGTCGGCGGGGTCGTCGCCCAACACCAGCGCGGCCGTCCGCCCGACCGGGATCACCCCGGCCAGGTCCGGCACGGCACAGGCGCGCGCGTAGTCGTCGACGTCCCCTCCTCCCGCGTCATCGCCGCCCCCGCCGACCTCTTCCGCACCGTCCGCGCCATGCCAGTCGTCCAGCGCGGCGACCGGCACGACGATCAACGGCCCACCCAACGACCCGACCCACTCAAGATCCACGCCGCCACCTTGCCAGCCCCAGCCACGCCACAGCCTCCGACGTGCCAGCCAGACCGCGACACGCCACAACCCCCAGCACCCAGGCCGAGCCCCAGCACGCCACAACTCCCCGGTTCCCGGTCAAGCCCGGCCGCGCCACAACCGCCAGGCCCGGGGGCTCGCGGGCGCGTGGTGGCTGTGCGCCTCGCCCAACCGCAGCCGGATGCGCGCCCCGCCGAGCCTTCCCCGCTCGACGTGGATCGTGCCGCCGGTCGCCTCCGCCGCCGCGCGGGCGATGTCCAGCCCCAGTCCGGTAGACCCACCGCCCGAGGCGCCCCGGTGCAGCGCGCGTTCCGGGTCGGCGATGCCCGGACCACCGTCCTCGACCACGAGGGTCACCCACCCGGCGTGCTTCACCACGGCCACGGTCACCGGCGTGCGGGGCGGGGTGTGGTGGAAGACGTTCTCCAGCAACGCGTCCACCACCGCGCCCAGCGCGTCCGCCGACAGCAGCACGGGCGTGGGTTCGAACGGCAGGTCCACCTCGCACGGCCGCCCCTGGTCCTCGGCGTGCGCGGACCAGAAGCCCATGCGGGCCTTGACCACCTCGGCCACGTCGCAACTGCCGGGCTCGGCCGCCGTCGCCACCGGGTGCAGCGACTCGATGATCCGGTCCACGTCGTGTTCCAGCGCGGTCACGGCGCTGCGGATGCGGTCGGCGACCGGGCCCGCGCCGATGGCGTCGGCGTCCAGCCGCAGGGCGGTCAGCGGGGTGCGCAGGCGGTGGGAGACGTCGGCGATCATCTCCCTCTCCTTGGCCAGCAGGCGTTCCGTGCGGTCGGCGGCGGCGTTGATGGCGGTCGCCAGGGCGGTCAGTTCGGGTGGGCCGTCGGCCTTGATCCGCACCTTGCCGTCGCCGTGGGCGATCTCCTCGGCGGTGTCGGCCAGTGTGCGCACGGCCCGCATCACCGGGGCGAGCACCCGCCGCCCCACCACCACCGCGCACACCACCGCCACGGCCGCCAACGCGAGCAACGCGGCCAACCGCGCCACCAACCCCACCGTGACGACGGGAGCGGGCGTCGAGACCTCCACGACCGCCCGCCGACCGTCCACAGTAGACACCGCTGTCAGACCTTCGCCCGCCGAAGACACCGAGCCGCGGCCGGAACCGATCGTGGTGCCGTCGGGCAGGTGCACGGCCAGCCGGCCCTGCGCGCCGGCGTCCGTCCGGGCCAGCGCGCTGCGCACCGCGTCCGGGTCGGTGGTCACCGACAACACGGCGGCGACCGTCGTCACCTCGTGCCGGTCGGCCGCGGCGGCCCGTGACCGGGCCGACTCCACCAGCAGCACGCCCGCGCCCAACACCAGGAGGACACCCACCAGCGTCGCCGACCACCCCAGCGCACGGGTGAGCAGACTCCTCATTCCGGCGCCACCAGCTTGAACCCGACACCGCGCACGGTGTGCAGGTAGCGCGGCTTCGCGGCGGTCTCCCCCAGCTTGCTGCGCAGCCACGACACGTGGACGTCGATGGTCTTGTCGTCGCCCAGGTACGGCTGCCCCCACACCGCTTGGAACAGCTCACGGCGCGGCACGACCCGACCCGGGCGTTCCGCCAGGTAGGAGAGGAGGTCGAATTCCCGGCGGCTCAGGGACAGGGGCTGCTCGGCGCGGAAGGCCTGGCGTTGGGCCAGGTCCACGCGCAGGTCGCCGACGGCCAGCACGTCCCGCTTCTCCGGGCGGGCCCCGGCCGTGGTGCGGCGGAGCAGGGCGTTGATGCGGGCGTTGAGGTGCTCGGCGGAGAACGGCTTGACGATGTAGTCGTCCGCGCCCGCGTTCAGCGAGCCCACGACGGAGCTCTCCGCGCCGCGCGCGGTGGCGATGATGACCGGCACGTCGCTCACCCCGCGCAGCATGCGCAGCGCGGCGACCCCGTCGAGGTCGGGCAGGCCCAGGTCCAGGATCACCAGGTCCGGCTCGCGGGTGCCCGCCTCGCGCAGGGCGGCCACCGCCGTGCCGACGGCGCGCACGTCGTGCCCGAGGTCGGTCAGCGCGTGGACCAGCGCCGCCTGGACCACCGGGTCGTCCTCGACCAGCAGCACCTTGGACATGGAGGGAGGGTAAGGCCTGGGGATGCCCGGTTGCGGGGGCGTTAGCGGGTTGTTGCGACTTATCGCAACCGTGCCTGGCCCTTAACGATCCCTTAGGGAAGCTCCGGCTACTGTCTGCTCCACCGAAATGCAGGGTGCCGCGGATCACACCGCGGTGGGAATTGCAATTGTGCGGTCCCGCGGGACCGCGCACGAGGAGCAGGCGTGGCGGAAGTCGTTCTGAGCGGTCTCGGGAAAGTGTACGTCGACGGCACCCGCGCGGTCGACGACCTCAACCTGGAAATCCGCGACGGGGAATTCCTGGTGCTGGTCGGCCCCTCGGGGTGCGGCAAGACCACGGCGTTGCGGATGATCGCGGGCCTGGAAAGCGTGAGCGAGGGGGCCATCCGGATCGGGGAGAAGGTCGTCAACGAGGTGCCCTCACGGGACCGGGACGTGGCGATGGTCTTCCAGTCCTACGCGCTCTACCCGCACCTGAACGTGTACGACAACATCGCGTTCGGACTCACCCTGCGGAAGCTGCCGAAGAAGGAGATCGACAAGCGGGTCCGCGAGGTGGCCGAGGTGTTGGAATTGCACGAACACCTCGACCGGAAACCGCGCAACCTGTCCGGCGGACAACGCCAGCGGGTCGCGATGGGACGGGCGATCGTGCGCGCGCCGCAAGCGTTCCTGATGGACGAACCGCTGTCCAACCTGGACGCGAAACTGCGCGTGCAGATGCGGGCGCAGATCGCGCGCATCCAGCGCGACCTGGGCGTCACCACGGTCTACGTCACCCACGACCAGACCGAGGCGATGACGCTGGGCGACCGGGTGGCGGTGATGAAGCGGGGCGTCCTGCAACAGGTCGGCCCGCCGCAGGAGCTGTACGACCGGCCGGTGAACCTGTTCGTCGCCGGGTTCATCGGGTCGCCGGGCATGAACCTGGTGACCGCGCGGCTGGACCGCGACGACGACGGGCACTACTGGGTGACCGTCGGCTCGGACGCGTTGCTGCTGCCCGAGTCCGTGCTGCTGGCCCGCCCGGTGCTGGCCCGGTACGCGGGCCGGGACGTGGTCCTCGGCATCCGGCCCGAGGACATGGAGGACGCGGCCCTGGCCGACGCGCAGGAGGGGTCGATCCTGCACTCGGTGGCCGACCTGGTCGAGGCGATGGGCTCGGACGTGCTGGTGCACTTCCCGGTCGACGCCGCGCCCGTGGTCACCGACGACACCCGGGCGCTCGCCGAGGACGACGGCACCGCCGACCTGCCCAAAGCGGGCGGGGTGGTCCTGGTGGGCCGCTTCTCGCCCCGCACGCACATCTACGAGGGCCAGCCGGTGGCCACGTGGGTGGACACGTCCCGACTGCACTTCTTCGACCCGGCCACCGGGTTGTCGCTGTGGACCGACACGTCAGGAGATTCCGAATGAGCCGCTTGAAGGTGACCGCCGCACTGGTCGCGGCGATCGCGACGCTGAGCGCGTGCGGGGACGGCGGTACGACCGCCGGCGGAGGGGACGGCAAGTCCCTGAGCGGGCAGACCGTCGAGGTGGTCGGCACCTGGTCCGGCGACGAGCAGCTCCGGTTCGAGCAGGTGCTCAGCGCGTTCAAGGAGAAGACCGGCGCGGAGGTGCGCTACACCCCGGCCGGTGACGAGCTGCCGACCGTGCTGCAGACCCGCGTGCAGGGCGGGACACCGCCGAACGTGGCGCTGGTCGCCCAGCCGGGCCTGGTGGAGCAGCTGGCCAAGGCCGGGTCGGTCAAGCCGCTGTCGGCGGACGTGGAGAAGCTGGTCACCGAGCACAACGCGGCGGTGTGGAAGAAGCTCGGCACGTTCGAGGGCAAGCTGTACGGCCTCTACTTCAAGGCCGCCAACAAGTCCACGGTCTGGTACAGCGAGAAGGCGTTCGGGCAGGTCGGCGCTGAGCCGCCGAAGACGTGGGAGGACTTCCTCAAGGTCGGTCGCGCGGTGGTGGACACCGGTCAGGCCGCCGTGTCGGTGGGCGGCGCGGACGGCTGGACGCTGACCGACTGGTTCGAGAACGTCTACCTGCGCACCGCGGGCCCGGAGAACTACGACAAGCTGGCCAAGCACGAGATCCCGTGGACCGACCCGTCGGTGCGCAAGGCGCTGGAGGTCCTGGCGCAGCTGTGGGGCGACCCGCGGCTGGTGGACGGCGGCGGCGCGGGCGCGTTGCAGACCGAGTTCCCCAAGTCCGTGATCAACGTGTTCGGCGAGCCGCCGAAGGCCGCGATGGTGTACGAGGCGGACTTCGTGGCGTCGGTGATCACCACCAACACCAAGGCCAAGGTCGGCGAGGACGCGAAGTTCTTTAAGTTCCCGTCCATCGAGGGCAGCAAGGACGCCGTGGTCGCCGGTGGTGACGTGGCCGTGCAGCTCAAGGACGACGAAGCGACCAACGAGCTGATGAAGTTCCTCGCCTCGCCCGACGCGGGCAAGGTGTGGGCGCAGCTGGGCGGGTTCCTGTCGCCGAACAAGGACATCCCCGAGGACAACTACCCCGACGACGTGACCCGCGAGCTGGCCAAGCAGCTGGTCGAGGCGGGCGACAACGTCCGGTTCGACATGTCCGACCTGGCGCCGGCGGCGTTCGGCGGCACGAAGGGCGCGGGCGAGTGGAAGGCGCTGCAGGACTTCCTGGCCAACCCGGCCGACGTCGACGGGACGCTCCAGCGGCTGGAGTCCGAGGCCGCGAAGGCGTACCAGAAGTGACCGTCACCGCACAGCGGTCCCCCGCCGGCTCCCGGGCCGGCGGGGGTCGCCGCAAGCTCGCCGTCGACCCCACCCCCGGGCGTTCGCCGCGCCAGGCGGTGCCGTTCCTGCTGCCCGCGCTGCTCGTGCTGTCCGCGCTGGTGCTGTACCCGTTGGTGTACTCGCTGGTGCGCAGCTTCTTCGACCGGTCCGGCTCGGCGTTCGTGGGCGTGTCGAACTACGTCAACCTGTTCACCGACCCGCGCACGCTGACCGCGTTCAAGAACAACGTGATCTGGGTGGTGGTCGCGCCGGCCGTGGTCACCGGGCTGGGCTTGATCTTCGCCGTGCTGACCGAGCGCATCAAGTGGGCGACCGCGTTCCGGCTGGTGCTGTTCATGCCGATGGCGATCTCGCTGTTCGCCTCCGGCATCATCTTCCGCCTGGTCTACGAGGAGGACCCGAAGCAGGGCGTGGTGAACGCGGTGACGGTCGGCGTGCACGACCTGTTCTCCGACCCGTCGCCCTACCCCGGCGCGCGGCCCCGCGACGGGCAGCCGTTCACCCCGGTGGAAGAGGGGTTCACCAGCACCAAGACGTTCACGCCGGGCACGGCGGTGTCCGTGCCGCTGGTCGGTTTCCAGCCGGGGCAGATCCCCAAGGAGGCCTCACCGGCGTCGCAACCCTCCGCCGACGCGCGCGAGCTGCGCGGCGTGGTGTGGCTGGACGTGTCGGTGGGCGGCAAGGCCGGGCAGCTCGACCAGGGCGAGCGCGGCATGCCGGGGCTGGTGGTGGAGGCGGTGCGCGACGGGCAGGTCGTCGGGCGCACCACGACCGGCAACGACGGCCGGTTCACCTTCCCCGACCTCACCTCCGGCGACTACGCGCTGCGGCTGCCGCCGACCAACTTCGCGCTGCCGTTCCGCGGCTTGACCTGGCTCGGGCCGTCGCTGATCACACCGGTGATCATCTCCTCCTGGATCTGGATCATGACCGGGTTCGCGATCACGTTCATCGCCGCCGGCCTGTCCGCGATCCCGCGCGACGCGCTGGAGGCGGCGCGGGTGGACGGCGCGACGGAGTGGCAGGTGTTCAAGCGGGTGACCGTGCCGCTGCTGTCGCCGGTGCTGCTGGTCGTGTTCGTGACGCTGGTGATCAACGTGTTGAAGATCTTCGAGCTGGTGTTCGTCATCGCGCCCGGCTCCGTGCAGGAGGAGGCGAACGTGCTGGCGCTGCAGATGTGGCAGGTGTCGTTCGGCGCGGGCGGCGACCAGGGCGTGGGCAGCGCGCTGGCCGTGGTGCTGTTCCTGCTGGTGGCCCCGGCGATGCTGTTCAACATCAGGCGATTCAGGCGGGAGCGGTCGTGACCGTGGTCGAGGTGTCGGTGAGCGGGGCGCCGCGGCGGGGTCTCGCGTCGCGGGTGGTGTCGCGGCTGGGCAGCGGCGTGGTGCAGGTGCTGCTGGCCCTGGTGGCGATCTTCTGGCTGGTGCCGGTGTTCGGGCTGCTGGTGGCGTCGCTGCGGCCGGAGTCGGCGAACACCGCGTCGGGCTGGTGGACGATCTTCACCAAGC
Source organism: Saccharothrix sp. NPDC042600 (assembly GCF_040647305.1). Lineage (NCBI taxonomy): Bacteria > Bacillati > Actinomycetota > Actinomycetes > Pseudonocardiales > Pseudonocardiaceae > Saccharothrix > Saccharothrix sp. NPDC042600. Next base: position 52,628 of record NZ_JBEZBW010000041.1, read on the forward strand.
CGTCGGAGCTGACCCTGGAGAACTACGCCGACCTGGTGGGCAACTCCACGGTGCTGCGGTCGTTCCTGAACACCGTCTACATCGCCGTGCCGTCCACGGTGCTGGTCGTGGTGATCTCGGCGCTGGCCGCCTACGGCCTGGCGTGGATCGAGTTCCCGGGCCGGATCTGGCTGACCACGCTGGTCGTGGGCCTGCTGGTGATGCCGATCCAGGTGGCGCTGATCCCGGTGGCGAAGCTGTTCGGGTCGCTGGGGCTGTTCGGCACGATCGCGGGCGTGGTGCTGTTCCACGTGGCGTTCGGCCTGCCGTTCGCGATCTTCCTGCTGCGCAACTTCTTCGTGGGCATCCCGAAGGACCTGGTGGAGGCGGCGCGGATGGACGGCGCGCGGGAGTGGGTGATCTTCAAGCGGGTGGTGCTGCCGATCGCGAAGCCCGCGATCGCGTCGCTGACGATCTTCCAGTTCCTGTGGGTGTGGAACGACCTGCTGGTGGCGCTGGTGTTCGCCGATCAGGACTCCGCGCCGATCACCGTCGCGCTGCGCGCGCAGCTGCGGCAGTTCGGCACCAACATCGACCTGTTGTCGACCGGCGCCTTCCTGTCGATGATCGTGCCGCTGGCGGTGTTCCTGGCGTTCCAGCGCTACTTCGTCCAGGGCGTGCTGGCCGGTTCGACGAAGTGATGGAGCAGCCCGTCTAACCGGATACCCAGCCGTGCCCGCTCTCTCCGCCCCGACACCCCAGCGCACGAGAGCGGGCACGGCCGCGAGGCGGGCACGGCCGCGAGGCGGGCACCGAAGGGCGTCCTCCTCGGCATTGGCGCCACAGACGGCCACGGCCTGCGGAAGCGACCGCCAGGTCAGAACCCCAACGCGGCACACCCGGCATCCACAGCCGCCTGCTGCAACTCCTCGAAGGGCGCGTCCGGGAACAACATCACGGTATCCGCAACCCCACCCAACGCCACCGCCGCCCGAACCGCGTCCCCGAACGAGGGCTCGCCGCCGACCAGCAGGTGCGCCAACCGGTGCCGCCAGTCGAAAATCTTGCCCACCAGCCCCAGCTCGTGCAGCGCGGTCAGTTCCTGGACGATCAACGCCACGACGTCACGGTGCTTGTGGTGCAGCGCGAAGTACTGCTCCAACAAGGTGCGCGGGTCGGGCCGGTGATGCTCAGCCGCGGCCACGAAGGCGTCGCCGTCGGCGAACAACGGCTCCACGATGCTGCGAACCAGGTCCTCGCGCGAGGCGAAGTGGTAGTAGAGCGCAGGCTTGGTGACCCCGAGCCGGTCGGCGATCTCCTGAAGACTGGTCCGCTGCAACCCCTGCTTCAGGAACAACTCGCGCGCCACAGCCTGCGCACGCTCCCGAGTATCCGACCGCCCCCTGACCATGGCGGCAGCATACCGACTTAACGTTCGGTAAGCCCCAACCCGACCGCCCGGCAAGTCACCCGCCTTAACGCCCGGTAAGTCATCTACCTAACGGCCAGTAAGCCAGCCGACCAAACGATCAGTAAGCCACCCCGCATCCGCCACCCACCACCGCCCCATCCGCCACCTCGCCCGCCTGCGGCGAGCCGCCTCACCTCGCCGCCACTCGCCAGCCCGCCAACCACCGCGCCCGCGACTCCGCCAAGTCCCCACCAGCTCACCCGCCGCGCCACGCACATGCCGGTTGACTTAACGGCCGGTAAGTCTCGACACCGCCCGCCCGCTGGCTTACCATCCGTTAAGTAAGGAGGTAAGTGACATGGGGGTGTTGATTTCCGGCGCGAGCGTTGCCGGGCCGGCGTTGGCGTACTGGCTGGCCCGTCACGGGTTCGAGGTGACGGTGGTCGAGCGGGCGCCGGCGTTGCGGAAGACCGGGGGGCACGCGGTGGATCTTTTTCGGCCCGCGATGGACATCGTCGAGCGGATGGGGCTGCTATCCGACGTTCTCGCGCGCAAGACCGGCACCGACCGGTTGACCGTGCAGACGCCCGGCGCGCGACCCGTGGACATCGACCTGCGCCGCCTGTTCAGCGCGATGTCCGACCGGCACGTCGAGATCATGCGCGACGACTTGAGCGAGGTCTTCTACAACGCCACACGCGACGACGTGGAGTACGTCTTCGGCGACTCGATCACCTCGATCTCCGCCGACGGCGAGGTCACCTTCGAGCACGGCGCACCCCGTCGCTTCGACCTCGTCATCGGCGCGGACGGCCTGCACTCGAACGTCCGCCGCCTGGTCTTCGGCGAGGTCCCGAAGCACTTCATCGGCGGGTACCTGGCGGTGCTTTCCCTGCCTAAAAATTTTAGTAAGCCGAACCATACTTTTCTGCGGGTGGGGGTGGGGCGGATGGCGGGGGTGTATACGGCGGAGCATCTGCCGGATGCTCGGGCCGTCTTCCTGTTTCGGAGTGGGGAGTTGGAGTACCACCACCGGGACGTCTCCCGGCAGCGGCAGTTGCTGCGGGACGCCTTTGCGAGGATGCCTGAGGTGTCCTCCTGGTTGGTCGAGGACGGCAGTTTCTACTTCGACTCCATCACTCAGTTGCGTCTGGACACCTGGTCGCGGGGGCGGGTGACGTTGGTCGGGGATGCCGGGTACTGCCCTGGGCCAGCGGTCGGGGGTAGTACCAGCTTGGCGGTGGTGGGGGCGTATGTGCTTGCCCATGAGTTGGCGGCGCATCGTGATCACGCCGACGGGTTTGCCGCGTATGAGCGGGAGATGGGGGATTACGTTCGGCGTAGTCGGGCGTTCGCGTTGACGGCCGCCAGGAAGCTGCTGCCGGACAGTCGGCTGGATCTCTGGCTGTTGCGGAACGGGGCTCGGGTCGTCGCCCGCCTGCCCCTGTCGGTGGGGCGGGCGGTGGCGAGGCTCGGTCGCAACGGGGTTCGGTTGCACGACGAGGTTCGGGTCAAGGCTTATCCCCGCCCGGCTGAGCGGGCCTAAAAGACAGGGCCCAGCAGAGCGGGCTCCCCCGGCCCCGAAAACCGGGGGAGCCCGCCGGGCTACCACTGGATGGATTCCAGCGAGTCCAGGGGTGGGCGGTCGTCCAGGGATTCGGGCATGGCCAGGGTGTCCGCCGCCTGCAGGGTGGTCGGGAAGGTGAAGCCGCAGCGGGTTTCGATGTCGGCCAGGCGGACCTGGAAGACGCGGAACTCGTCCAGTTCCAGGGCTTCGAGCTGGTTCAGGTTCTGGGTGAGGATGAACGCCCTGGCCTTCAGGACGCCCTGCTCGACGAACGCGATCACCTTCCAGTACTCGCGCGGCAGGCGGACGCCGCGGAAGACCCGGTCGTCGGGCTGGAACACCGGGCCGCCGTAGACGCTGACGCGGAGGTTGTCCACGTCCACGTCGGCCAGGACCGCGTCCTCCAGCCTGCCCCAGAGGCCGCGTTTCGCGCTCTGGTTGAAGTCGTCCATCTGGGGCGTGATGTTGGTGAAGAAGAACGAGTCGACGTTGGCCTGCTCCGCCTCCGCCACCGGCCCCCACAGCAGGTCGGCGCGGCGGGCGATGTGGCCGCGGTCGAGGCGGTTGCCCTTGTAGAGGTCGTCGCCGACCTGGAACTCCGGCGGGATGCGGGAGTCGAGGATGAACGGGATGCCGCTGCGGTTCAACGTCTTCAGCGTCTTGCCGTCGATGTTCCACGCCACCCAGAACGCGAACCGCCGCGACTTGCTCTGGGCGAGCGAGAAGTGGGTGTAGTCGACGACCTCGCTGCCGTCGAGGACCACCGCGTCCGCCTTGGCCGTCGCGCCCAGGACCGGCACGCCCACGGGCACGCCCAGGAAGTCCGCGGCGAAGCCCTTGGCCGCGCGCACCGGTTTCTTCGGCGGCTTGATGGTGACGCCGAGCTTCTCGAAGACCGACTGGGGCAGGCAGGCGAGGGCGTGTTCGTCGGTGCTGCCGTTGGTCTCGCCGCCGAAGTGCAGGCCGGCCATGGTGCGGGTGACCTTGCCGTTGGCGGCCTTGAACATCCAGGCGGCGCCGGAGTCGCCGGGCATGCTGATCTCGCCGCCGGGGCCGGGTTTGGCCGGGTCGGGGCCGATCTCGAAGCAGCCGATCTCCTTCTCGCCGACGTCACCGCCGTAGTTGATCTTCACGATGGCGTCGACGCGGCGGACGACGCCGTGGGTGACGCCGGTGGTCCGGCCGCTCTTGACGACCTTGTCGCCCAGTTCCGGCTCGCCGATCTTCTCGGCGGTCAGGCCCAGTTCGACGATGTCGGTGACGAACGAGCGGTCCTCGATGGTGGCGATCGCGCAGTCGCCGGCCGCGCCCAGGTGGGACCTCACCAGCGTGCCGAGGCGGTTGAGGTCGGTGCGGTTGTCGTCGTGCGGGCCCGGCTGGACGATCACGTCCCCCAACGCGCCTTTCGGGCCGTGCAGCACGTGCCAGTTCGAGAGCACGTAAGGCGTTCCGTCGACGCGGTCGTAGACGATGCAGCCGACGGTCCCGGCGGGCACCGACGGGTGCGCGACGCTGACGCCCGGCGCCACCGGGTCGATGCGGGACTTGCGCTCCCCCGAGGCGCGTTCCGCGACGACCTGGAAGTTGGCCTTGTAGTCGCGCTGCACGACGTCGGTGGGCACCTCGACGCCGTCCACGACGATGCACTTGGGCAGCAGCTCGGTGCCCAGCGCCTCCAGCGCCGACTCCTCGGCCTTCTCCTTGACGGTGAACTGGATGGCGATCTCGTCGGTCGGCTTGCCGTCCTCGACCTTGTAGCCGATGCCGATCGAGGACACGTTGCCGTCCCGCAGGAAGTCCGCGCCCTTTGTGCGCACGAACTGCCGTAGTGACGCCATGAGCGCGTCGTTCTTCTTCTTGGCCATGAGCGCGACCCCCTGTGTGCGCACGTCGGTGGCCTTGCTGTCGACGTGCTCCTGCCCCTTGTTAGCCGTCCGGCGGCGCGTTCACCCGTTCAGCCCAGCGGGCACCGCCGAACGCCTCCACCCACCACTGTGCCCACCGGAGATGACCGTTGGACGAACGGGCGGTGGCGCAAGATCCTAAGGCAGCTAAAGGAGTCCGTGGTCACGGGCGTACAGGACGGCTTGGGTGCGGTCGCGCAGGCCGAGTCGGGTCAGGACCCGGGAGATGTGGTTCTTGACGGTGCCTTCGGCCAGGTGCAGGCGGCGACCGATCTCGCGGTTCGTGCGGCCGGCGGCGACAAGGCGCAAGACATCGATCTCGCGCTGTGTAAGTGAATGGTCACCCGGAGTTTGAGTGCGGACCGCATTGGCGAGGCGGGTGGTGGCCGCCGGGTCGAACTGGGCGATGCCGTCGTGCGCCAGGCGCACCGCCGCGGCCAGTTCGCGTGCGGGGCGGTCTTTGAGGAGGTAGCCGCTCGCACCGCCTTGCAGTGCTCGCACCACGTAGTCCTCGTCGTCGAACGTCGTCAGCATCACCACCCGGCACGACGGCAGGCGGACGCGCAGCGCGGCCAACGCGTCGATGCCGTCCATGACGGGCATCCGGACGTCCATCAGGACCACGTCCGGGGTCAGGGACACAGCCTGGTCCACCGCCTCGCGGCCGTCGCCCGCGGTGCCGACGACCGCTATGCCGTCCTGGATGTCGAGCAGGGAGGCGATGCTCTCCCGGATCAGGCGCTGGTCGTCCACGACCAGCACGCGCACGTCGGTCACCGCGGGATCCGGACCGTGAGCCGGGTGCCCGCGCCGGGTGCGCTGCGCACGTCCACCGCGCCGCCCACGGCCGCGACGCGTTCGCGCATGCCGGACAGGCCGAAACCCTCGTCCGCCACGGAGAACCCCCGCCCGTCGTCGGCCACCACCAACTCGGCGCCAGATCGTCCACAGTGGACCCTGACGGACACGGAGTCGGCGTCGGCGTGGCGCAGGGCGTTGGTGATGCCCTCCTGAGCCGCCCGGTACACCGCCAGCAGCACGGCCGGGTCGTAGCCGTTCTCGTCGCCGGCGCACTCCACTTCGACCTTGAGCCCCTTGGTCAACTCCGTCAACGCCGCCGACAGCCGGAACGGCTCGCGCAGCGTCCGCACCGACCGCCGCACGTCCTCCAACGCCCGCCGCGCCGACTCGCGGGCCTCGTCCAGCGCCTTGTCCGCCACCGACGGGTCCCGGTCGCGGAACGCCGACGCCTTCTCCAGCAGCACGGACACGGCCGTCAGGTGGTGGCCCAACCCGTCGTGGACGTCGCGCGCCAGGCGGTTGCGCTCGGCGGCGGCGGACAGTTCGGCCAGCCGCGCCCGACCCCGCTGCTCCTCCACCGCCACCGCCGCCATCGCCAACGTCAGCACCAGGCCGACGGCGAACATCAGCAGGTCCGACACGCGTTCGACGTCGTGCGTCCAGCCCGGCGCGGTCACGCTGAACGACACCACCACCAGCCCGACGCACCCCAGCCCGAGCACGACGGCCACCACCCGGCCGAACGCGAAGTAAGCGCCGAACGGCAGCAACAGCAACAACACCCGGGCCATGCCCGACCCGTCCGCCGCCACCACCAGCACCACCAGCGCCGCCCGCGCCACCAGGAACGCAACCGGCTTGCCCAGACGCGGTTCGGCCAGGTCGAGCACGACCAGCGCCACCAGACCGCCGACGAACCAGCCGAACCGCGTCTCCCCCAGGCCGGTCAGCCCCGCGTACCCGCCGGCGAGCAGCACAGCGCCGTAAAGCAGGGGCGACAACCACGCGACCGGACGCACGACCGCAGGCTACTTCGGCGACGCCACCGCGCCGATAGTGCCGATCGGCACCTGTCGCCGCGCCCGGTCGGCACCCCCGGCCGGGCCCGGTCGGCACTCACCGCCGTGCCGGGCGCGCTCCTAGCGTCGCCGGCCATGACCTTCCTGTTGCGTTTCGGCGCCGTCTGCGGCGTGCTGTCCGGATTGTTGATCGCGGTCCCCGGTGCGCTGGAGGCGTTCACCGGTGAGACGCTCGTGACCAGCCTGGTGATCGGGGTGTCCCCCGCGTTGGCCGCGCCCCTGCTCACCGCCCTGCACCTCAAGCAGCGGCACGCCGCCGGCCGCCTGGCCGCCGCCGGGTACGCGGTGAATCTCGTGGGCCTCGGCTTGTTCGGCGCGGCGGCGTACGCGTTGAACATCGTGCTGTTCCCGTTGGGCGTCGCGCCCGCCGCGCCGACCCGGGTGGTGTTGCTGGCCAGCGCGGTGGTGTTCGCGGTGGGGTGCGTGTGGTTCGCGATCGGCATGGTGCGCGCCGGCGTGCACCCGAAGGTGCCGGTGTGGACGTACCTGGTGGCGCTGCCGGTGTTCACGCTCGCCGCGCGCCTGCCGGACACGCCGCTGACCAGCGCGTTGCACGTGCTGGTCGGCGGCGCGTTGGTGTGGTTGGCGGTGTCGGTCTACCCGAACGCGGCCACGTCGTCCTCCGCGACGGCCGCGGCGAACTCCTCCTCGGTCGCGGTGCCGGCCGGCTCGTAGTCCACGACGATCCGCCACCGGTCGGTCCGGCGGCAGAACACGTGGAAGTGGCCGAAGACGGTCCTGGGTTCGCCCGCCTTCACGGCGTCGATGCGGAACACGCCCCGCTCGCTCGCCGCGTCGGCGGAGGCCAGCCGCTCGGTGAACCGGAGGACGATCGCCAGCCGGTCGCCGGCGGCGGCGACCCGGCCGAAGAACTCCGTGATGTCGTCGGTGTACTCGGCATGGCCCCGGACCTGCCGCGCCGGACCCCCGGCGCGGATCAGGTCGGGGCCGTGCACGGCCAGGAAGGCCCGGGCGTCGAGTCCGGCGTAGGCGCGCCGGAACGGCTCCCACACGTCGTGGTTGATCTGCGTGAGCAGGTCAGTGGTCAACGGTTCTCCATGCGCGCGGACGCTAGCGGCGCCCACGCGATCGGTGCGACCGGTTTTCGCGCGATGCATCGTTGGTACAACGTTGTAAAAGTGCCGGCGGCCATCTACGCTTCCCGAGTTCCCGACCGCCGGAGGTGCGCGCCCGGTGGGTGCGGCCACCGTTCACGCTGGAGATCAGGGAGAGCACCGTTGGCTGATGTGTGGGTCGCGCCGGGCCGGATCAACCTGATCGGCGAGCACACCGACTACAACGACGGTTTCGTGCTGCCGATCGCCCTGCCGCACGCGGTGCGCGTCGCGGCGGCCCGTCGGGACGACGGCGTGCTGCGGGTGCGGTCGCGCCAGCAACCCGGCGTCACGGAGGTGCCCGTTCGGGACCTGGAGCCGGGCGCGGTGACGGGGTGGGCGGCGTACGTGGCGGGCGTGGTGTGGGCGCTGCGCGAGGCCGGGCACGACGTCGGCGGGTTCGACCTGGAGGTGGACGGCGACGTGCCGCTGGGCGCGGGCCTGTCGTCGTCGGCGGCCCTGGAGAGCGCCACCGCCCTGGCCGTCACGGAGTTGTCCGGCCTGGACGTCGACCGCTTCGCCCTGGCCCGCTTGGCGCAACGCGCCGAGAACGACTTCGTCGGGATGCCGTGCGGGATCATGGACCAGTCGGCGTCCCTGCTGTCCCGCGAAGGCCACGCCCTGCTGCTGGACACCCGCACCCTGGAGACGGCGCACATCCCGTTCGACCTCGCGCCGGCCGGTCTGACCCTGCTGGTCGTGGACACCCGCGCCCCGCACCGCCTGGTCGACGGCGAGTACGCCGCCCGCCGCGCCGCCTGCCACAAGGCCGCGGAGGTGCTGGGCGTCCCGGCTCTGCGCGACCTGACCGACGTCCCCATCGACCTGCCCGACGAACTGCTGCGCCGCGTGCGGCACGTCGTCACGGAGAACCGCCGGGTGCTGGCGACCGCGGAGTTGTTGCGCGCCGGGGACCTGCCCGCCATCGGCCCGCTGCTGACCGCGTCGCACGAGTCCCTGCGCGACGACTACGAGGTGACCGTGCCCGAGTTGGACGCGGCCGTCGAGGCACTGCTGGCGGCGGGCGCGCTCGGCGCGCGCATGACCGGCGGCGGTTTCGGCGGCTGCGTGATCGCCCTGGTGGCGGCGGCGGAGGTCGAGCGGTGCGCCGCGGCGGTGCGGGAAGCGTTCGCGCGCAACGGTTTCATCGCTCCCGAATGCTTCACCGCGACGGCCGCTGCGGGAGCCCGAAGGGAGCGCTGACGGCGTTCGCTTCGTGGACATCTCACAGACATCTGCCCGTAGTTGTCAAGGAGTGTCCTCGCGCGCGTTCCGGGTGTACGCACTGTGTATGTCCCCACTGACACGGCGAACCCTGATCGCCGGCGGCATCGCCAGTGCCGGCGTCACGGTCCTCGCCCCCTCCCCCGCCAACGCCATCGCCTACCCGTTCACCCTCGGAGTCGCGTCCGGCGAGCCCGCGCCGGACGGCTTCGTCATCTGGACCAGGCTCGCGCCCAGCCCGCTCAACGTGGACGGCCTCGGCGGCATGACGAGCGCCAACGTGGCCGTGGAGTGGCAGGTCGCCACCGACCAGCGCTTCTCCCAGGTGGTCCGGTCCGGCACGGTCACCGCCGTCCAGGCGTGGGCGCACAGCGTGCACGTCGAGGTCGCCGGGCTGGAAGCCGGCCGCGAGTACCACTACCGGTTCCGCGCGCTGGGCTACATCTCGCCGGTCGGGCGGGCGGTCACCGCGCCCGCCGTCGGCACCTCGCCCGCGCTGACCATGCTGTTCACCTCGTGCTCGCACTACGAGGCCGGGTACTTCACCGCGTACCGGCGGATGGCCGAGGAGAACCCGCACCTCATCCTGCACCTGGGCGACTACATCTACGAGGGCGCGGCGTCCACCACGAACGTCCGCAAGCACGCGCCCACCGTGGAGATCGACGACCTCGCCGACTACCGCGTGCGGCACGCGCAGTACAAGGGCGACCCGGACCTCCAGGCCGCGCACGCCGCCGCGCCGTGGCTGGTCGTGTGGGACGACCACGAGGTGGAGAACAACTACGCCGACCTGGTCCGCAACGACTCCTCGCCAGCGGGTGACTTCCGGGCGCGGCGGGCGGCGGCGTACAAGGCCTACTACGAGCACATGCCGTTGCGGGCGGCGCAGGCGCCGGTGGCGGAGAACATGCAGCTCTACCGGCGGGTCCGGTGGGGCAGCCTGGCCACGTTCCACATGCTCGACACCCGCCAGTACCGCGACGACCAGGCGTGCGGCGACGGCACCAAGGTGTGCCCGGAAGCCGACGACCCGACCCGTTCGCTGACCGGGTCGGCGCAGGAGTCGTGGCTGCTCGACGGGATGCGGCAGAAGCTGGGCACGTGGGACTTCCTGGGCCAGCAGGTGTTCTTCGCGCAGAAGCTGGCCTCCGCCGACGGCGCGAAGTCGATGGACTCCTGGGACGGCTACACCGCCAACCGCGACCGGCTGCAGCGCGGGTGGGACGCGGCCGGGTTGCGGAACACCGTAGTGCTCACCGGTGACGTGCACCGGTCGTGGGCGAGCAACCTGATGTTGAACTACAACACCCAGGACAAGATCATCGGCACCGAGCTGGTGACCACGTCGGTGACTTCCGGCGGCGACGGCAACGCGGCGGACAACGCCCTGTCCAGCCTCAACCCGCACGTCAAGTTCTACAAGAACCTGCGCGGGTACGTCCGCACCGTCACCACGTCCACCCAGATGGCCGTGGACTTCCGTTGCGTGGACCGGGTGACCCTGCGCGACTACCCGGTCAAGACCGTCAAGAGCTACGTCGTCCAAGCGGGCAACCCCGGATTGCAGGCGCCATGAAGAAGATCCTCGCTCTGACCGCGGCCTTGATGCTCGCGGTGACCGGAACCGCGTCCGCCGCCGTCACATGGACCACCGCCAACAGCACCGCCACCGGCGACCAGGACAACGCGGCCGTGTCGGCGGTGCGCAACGGCTGGACCGCCGTGGTGTGGGAGGACGACCGCGACTCCGCCACGCCCACCGACCCCGTGCACAGCGACGTGTGGATCAGGCTGTTCAAGGACGGCGTGTCCCGCTACGAGAAGAAGCTCTCCGCCGGAGGCACCGGCGACTGGCGGCACGTGCAACCGGACGTGGCCGTGCACGACGACGGCAGCGCGGTCGTCGTGTGGGCGGAGGACCCGGACGGCAACGGGTTCTACAACATCGCCGTGCGCGCGGTGCGGGTTGACGGCACCATCGCCGGATCGGCCACCGCGAACGCGAACTCCGACGGCCAGCAGCTCAACCCGGCCGTGGCCGCCGATCCGGACACCGCCGGGTTCGCCGTGGTGTGGGAGGACAAGCAGTCCACGACCAACCCGACCGTGCGCGTGGCCGGGTTCGCCTCGGTGACGTCCAAGACCTACGAGGCGCAGGTGCACAACGCCGGCGGCACCCACCAGCGGCCGGACGTGGCCGTGGGCGCGGCGGGCAACGCCGTCGTCGTGTGGGAGGAGGACGGTGACGGCAACGGGTTCTTCAACGTGGGCCGCAAGGTCCTCACGCCGTCCGGCGGGGTGAAGCTGGCGCAGGGCGTGGTGAACGCGTCCGGCGGCGGTCAGCAGCGCAAACCCGTGGTGGCGGCCAACTTCAACGGCGATTTCGCGGTGGCGTGGGAGACCGACCACACCGGCACGGCCCAGGTGGCGGTCCGCTCGTTCCTCGCCGCCGGCACCGCGTCGTCCACTGTGGACACCTTGGTGGCCGGCGCCGACCCGCAGGTGGGCATCGACGACCAGCGCGGGGTGGTCGTCACGTCCGTGGTCGCCTCGGACGTGTGGACCCAGGGCTTCAACCCCGACGGCTCCACGACCGGTCGCTTGGCCCGGCAGGCCACCAACCAGACGGTGACCGGCCGCCAGGACGAGCCCGCCCTGGGCGTCGACGCGTGGGGCCTGATCACCATCGCCTACACCGACGACAACGACGGCAACGGTTTCGACCAGGTCTACCTGGGCACCGGCTGGCAGAACAGCGACTGGTGACCTTGTGAGCCCGCGGCGCGTTCCCGCTCACGGGGGCGCGCCGCGGTGGTTGTCTACGGGAGCGCGCCGCGGTGCTCCTTCACCAGGCGTTTGGGCGCCTTGCACAGCCACGCCTCGGTGACCAGCTCCGCCAGCTCGTCCACCGGGATGCGGTCCAGGCGAACCAGGACCGCCGGGTAGCCGTCCAGGTGCGGGATCGTGAAGTAGACGGCCGGGTCGTCGGCGATCAGCGCCTCCTTCACGCCCAGGTCGGGCACGCTCACGCCCAGGATCGGGCCGTCCGGAGCGGACTCGCCGAGGTCCTCGCGGTCGCGTTTGCGCAGTGGACGGTCCCAGACGAACAGCTTGTCCTTCACCCGCCACGCGGGCAGCCCGTCGTACGAGGGTCGTTCGGTCGTCTCCGGCAGCGCCAGAGCGAGCCGGCGCACGTCCTCCCAAGTGGCCATACGGGCACCCTAGCCCCGGCTCAGAACCTGATCGTTGGCAAGACCAACGATTGTGGGTTATCGTTGGTTCTGCCAACATTGGACAGACCAACGGAGTTACCGGTGATCGAGCCCTTCGAGCTGGACGTCCCCCAAGCCGACCTCGACGACCTCATGGACCGCCTCGCCCGCACCCGCTGGCCCGACGAGCTGCCCGACGCCGGCACGGACTACGGCGTGCCGCTCGCCCGCGTCCGGGGTCTCGTGGAGCGCTGGAAGTCCTTCGACTGGCGCGCCGTCGAGGCCAAGCTCAACGCGTTCCCGCAGTTCACCACCCGCATCGACGGCCAGGACGTGCACTTCCTGCACGTCCGCTCCGACCGCGACGACGCCCTGCCGCTGCTGATCACCCACGGGTGGCCCAGCTCGGTCCTGGACTTCCTCGACGTCATCGAGCCGCTGCGCCGCGACTTCCACCTGGTCATCCCGTCCGTTCCCGGCTTCGGCCCGTCCGGTCCGACGCGGGAGCGCGGCTGGAGCGTGCGGCGGGTGGGGCGGGCGTGGGCGGAGCTGATGGACCGGCTCGGCTACGACCGCTACGGCGCGCAGGGCGGCGACTTCGGCTCGGGCATCTCGCAGGCGGTCGCGGTGGCCGCGCCGGACAAGGTCGTCGGCGTGCACGTCAACTACCTGCCCACGCCCCCGCCCGCCAGTGGCGAGGGACTGTCGGCGACCGACCTCGAACGGGTCGAGGCCATCAGGCGGTTCCTCGCCCAGCGCCCCGGCTACCAGGTCATGCACATGACCAAGCCGCAGGTCGTCGCCTACGGCGTCACCGACTCGCCGGTCGGCCTGCTCGGCTGGGTCGCGGACAAGTTCGACGAGTGGCTGGACCCGCGCTCGGACGTGTCCGACGACCGGTTGCTGGAGGTGGTGACCCTGTACTGGCTCACCGGCACGGCCGGCTCCGCCCTGCGCCTGGCGAAGGAGAGCGCCCCCGGCGGACCGTGCCCCGCGCCGCTCGGCGTGGCGGTGTTCGCCGAGGACATCATCCTGGCCGTGCGCGGGGCGGCGGAGCGGCAGTACGACGTGCGGCGGTGGGCCGAGTACGAGCGCGGCGGCCACTTCCCCGCGATGGAGGTCCCGGAGCTGTACGTCGAGGAGGTGCGGTCCTTCTTCGCCGAGCTCTAGACCAGCAGGGAGATCCCGGTCGCCGTCACCACGACGGCGACCGCGCCGTCCAACACCCGCCACGCGGAGGGCCGCTCGAACACCCCGGAGAGCCGGCGCGCGCCGAACCCCAACGAGCAGAACCACAGCACGCTGGCCGCCATCGCTCCCAGCGCGAACCACCAGCGCTGGTCGCCGAACCCGGTCGAGGCGGTGCCCAGGAGCAGCACGGTGTCCAGGTAGACGTGCGGGTTGAGCCAGGTCAACGCCAGACAGGTGAGGATCGACCCGCCCGCGCCGCCGACCAGCACCCCCGGCCGCAGCATCCGGCGCACGGCCAGCACGCCGTACCCGATGAGGAACGCAGCCCCGAACCAGCGCACCACGTCCAACACGGTGGGCCACGCCGTCAACACCGTCCCCACGCTACCCACCCCGACCGCGATCAGCGCCGCGTCGGACAGCGCGCAGATCGCCACGATCGCCGGAACCCGTTGCCGCAGAACACCTTGCCGGAGCACGAGCGCGTTCTGCGCCCCGATGACGACGATCAACGACAACCCCATGCCGAGCCCGGCCAACACCGCGTGCATCACGGTGGAGACGCTAAGAACGCGTCAGGGATAAGGCCAGCTAAACTTTCTTAAGTATCATTAGCGGTTGTGATGCTGGATCCGGAAGCCGTGCGGACCTTGTTGGCCGTGGTCGACGAGGGCACCTTCGACGCCGCCGCCAAGGCCTTGCACGTCACGCCGAGCGCGGTGAGCCAGCGCATCAAGGCTTTGGAGCAGCGGACCGGCCGGGTGCTGCTGATCCGGGCGAAGCCGGCGCGGCTGACAGAGTCCGGGGCGGCCATCGCCCGGTACGGCAGGCAACTCGCTTTGCTGGAGCAGGACACCGCCGGCGCGTTGGGGTTGGCCGAGACGCCGACGGCCATCCAGGTGGCCGTGAACGCCGACTCGTTGAACACGTGGTTCCGCAAGGTGGTTCAGGAGCTGGCGGGGGATGACGAGATCACCCTGAGCGTGCTGCGCGACGACCAGGACCACACGGCCGAGGCGTTGCGGCAGGGGTTGGTGGTCGCGGCGGTCACTTCCATGCCCGAGCCCGTGCAGGGGTGCAGCGTCCGTCCACTGGGGAGCATGCGGTACCACGCCGTCGCGAGCCGGTCGTTCGCGCGGCGGTGGCGGGGTGTGGCGTTGGACGAGGTGCCGGTGGTGGTGTTCGACGAGAAGGACGACCTGCAGGACGCGTTCTGCCATCGGATCACCGGGAAGCCCGCTTCTTCCCGTCGCTATCTGCTGCCCGACGGCCCGGTGTTCGAGGACGCCGTGACCGCTGGGGCCGGTTGGGCTTTGCTGAGTGAGCACCAGGTTGCCAGGCACCGGGCTTTGGTACTTCTGTATCCGGATTCTCCCGTCGATGTACCTCTGTATTGGCAGCAATGGAAGCTAGATTCTTCCTTGTTGCAGCGCGTCGCTTCTTTGGTTTTTCACGCTTCGCGGTTTGAGCTTCACTAGCGCTTCGCTTTCTTGGACGCGCTTCGCGCTCTCAGGACTTACGCGCTGGCGCGCTCTCAAGATTAAAAGCGCCTCGCCGGCGGGCAGGCCCCCGGGGGTGGAAGGGCGTCGGTTCGTTCCCCGTACGGCCTGCCGGAGGCAACC
>NZ_JBEZBW010000042.1:0-65345 GCF_040647305.1 Saccharothrix sp. NPDC042600
GTGCGGCGGGCGGCGGGCGGCGGGCGGCGGGCGGCGGGCGCGCAGCGCGGCGGGCGGCGCGGCGGGAGTGGGTGGCGGACCGGGGCGGACGGTGGGCGGCGTGGCGGTGTCGGCGGGTGAGTGGCGGGCGGACCGGAAAGCGGCGATGTGGGTGAAGCGGAGTGGCGGTGGGGTGTGTGCGGCGGGTGGTGGTGAGGGGTTGGGAGGGGCTGAGCGGGGTCGGGGGGGTGACCCCGCTCAGCTTGGGTGGGGGTCAGGCTGCTGTGGGTAGGGGTTCGGTGGCGTGGGCCGGGGCCAGGGATTCCCGGGTCGGTTCCGTGGGCAGGTCCTTCGCCAGTTTGCGGATGTTGCGGGCGTTGGCTTCCAGGATGTCGATCGGCTCCAGGGTCGATCCCAGCACGATCGGGTTCGTGTGGGCCGCCGCGTCGATGTTGGCCAGTGCGGTCGGCAGGCAGCGCGGGAACAGGGAGCGGATGAAGCCGGCGCGCCGGCGGGCTCGGCGGGTGCTCGACAGCGGGTGCTTCCAGTCGACCTCGGCCAGTCGCACGCGGTTCGCGCGGATCAGGTCGCGGCGGAACGTGCGCCACGGCACCGTTTCCAGGTCGAACCTCGTCGCCAGCTCCGCGTTCGTCACCGGGGTCACCGGGTAGGTGATGGCGCGCGGAGCCTCGGAGAGGGCGTTGTCCAGGACCGTGCGGGCCAGGACGTCACCGGCGACCATCGGGATCCTCGCGTCGGACTCCCACGTCCGGCCCTGCTGCACCATGTGGCCGATCATGTTCCAGAACGAGTACTCCATGCCGGGGTCCTTGAACGACGTCAGCGGACCGCCCAGCGCGAACGGCGCCTGGTACAGGTGGATCGGCACGCCGTCGCGGTTCGCGCGCAGCGCCAGGTGCTTCACCACGTACTTCATCCGGCTGTACCCCTGGAAGAAGAAGCTGCGGCGCAGGAAGTCGCGCCGCTGCCGGTACACCTCGCTGCCCACCGAACCGATCACGTGCAGCGTCTTGAACCGCTTGGTCAGGCAGAACTCGGCCAACGCGACCGTCGGCACCACCTTCTCCGCCCGGTACCGGGAGTACGGGTACTCGTGCGTCGTCGCGCCGGCACCGTCGACCACCACGTCCACCGACGTCCGCAGCTCCTCGTACCGCGCGTCGTCCAGGCCCAACCGCGGCTCGACGTAACCGGCCTCGAAGACGACCAGCTTGTCCATCGAGGGCAGTGCCATCTTGTACTTGCGGGCCGTGCGGGCTATGCGGGCCTCCCCGGTCTGGTCGCCCTTCGGGCGCACCAGCGCGTACACCTTGCCGACGCGCGCGTCCAGCAGCAGCTCGCGCAGCAGGTGCATGCCGATGAACCCGTTGGCCCCCAGCAGGAGCACGGTCTTGCGCTCACCGGCCGTGCGGCGCGGCAGGGACCGGGCGACGTCCGCCGGGTCCGCCGAGTAGTCGAGGGCGATCTTCGTCGGGTCGCCGGTCCGCAGGGCGTGGTAGTCGCTGTTGTGTCGCAGGGAGATGCGCATGGGCTCCGCCTGTCGTGGGAAGTGTCGGTAAGGGCTTTCCGCAGGCGGCTAGGCCACGCGGCGGTCGAGGTGCTGCCAGAACCGCTCCCTCAGGTCGCGGCGCAGGACCTTGCCGCTGGGGTTGCGGGGCAGCGCGTCGAGCAGCTCGTAGCTCGACGGGAGCTTGAAATCGGCGATTCGGCCGCGCAGGAACGCCGTCAGCGCGCGGGTTTCCGGGGCCGCGCCGGCGCGCGGCACCACGAAGCAGTGCACGACCTCGCCCCAGTGCGCGCTGGGCACGCCGACCGCGGCGACCTCCAGCACGTCCGGGTGCGCGGCCAGCGCGTTCTCGATCTCCGCCGGGTAGACGTTCTCCCCGGCCACGATGATCGTGTCCTTGATCCGGTCCTGGATGAACAGGTAGCCGTCGTCCAGGAAACCCGCGTCACCGGTGTGCAGCCAGCCGTCCACGAGCGTCTCGGCGGTCGCGTCGGGCAGGCCCCAGTACTCCAGCATCGCGGCCGGCGACCGCAGGCACACCTCGCCGACCGCGCCGGGCGGCAGGACGTCCCCGTCCTCGTCCACGACCTTGATGTCCACCCCGGGGTACGGGCGGCCGGCGGCGCGCATCCGGGGGCTGCCCACGACGTGCTCGGCCGGCGGCAGGCACACCGCGGTGTTGCCGCTCTCGGACAGCCCGTAGATCTGGGCCAGCTCGCAGTCGAACGTGTCCAGGCACCGCGCCAGCAGCGCCTCGGAGATCGGCGACCCGCCGTAGACGACCTTGCGCAGCGTGGCGAAGTCCTCGCGCCGGGGCCGCGGCGGGGCGAGCATCATCTGCATCTGCGCCGGCACCACGCACGCCGTGGTGATCCCCAGTTCGCGCACCTGCCGCACGGCCTGGTTGCCGGCGAACACCGGCACCGACACCATCGTGATGCCCGCGCCGAACCCCTGGATCGCCCACCACAGCCCGCCGATGTGGAAGCCGGGGATGCCGATGAGGCTGATGTCGTCGGCGCGCCAGTCGATCCAGTCCAGCCCGGCCGACGCCAGCGCGGCCTTCACGGCGAAGAAGCTGCGGTGCGCCAGCACGACACCCTTGGGGTTGCCGGTGGTGCCGCTCGTGTAGACCTGTGCGACCGGGTGGTCCGGGCTCCACGTGGGGTCGCTGTCGGTGTCGTCCGCGCCGCGCCACCCGGGCACCGACGCGATCGGCACGACGTGCCGCAGCCGCGGCAACCCGTGCAGCCCGTCGGCCACCGCGGCGTCGTCGGCGAACAGGACGACCGAGCCGGAGTCCGACAGGACGTGGTGGATCTCGGCGGGCGTCAGCCGCCAGTTGATCGGCACGACGACCGCGCCGGCGATGGCGCACGCGAACAGCACCTCGTAGTACCGCTCGGACTCCTTGCCCAGGTAGGCGACCCGGTCGCCGGGCCGGACGCCGTGCGCGACCAGGGCGTTGGCCAGGCGGTTGCTCCACGTCGCCAGCTCGCCGTAGGTGACCCGGCGGTCCTCGCAGACCACGGCCACGTGGTCGGGCCGCTGCCACCCGTGGAACCCGATGACGTCGTAGACGGTGCGCAGGTTCGCGTAGAACGTCCCGTTCATGCCGCCGCCTCCGCCAACATCTCGACTATCGCCCGCTCGGACACCAGGTCCGGGACGAGCGTCGGGTCCACCTCGACGCCGAACTCCTGTTCCAGCGCCAGCACCAGCTGGACCTGGCGCAGGGAGGTCCACCCCGGCAGGGTGTCCGGGTCGAGCCGCGCAGGCAGCTCGTCCGGGTGGACCGAGAACACCGATGCGATCACGTCGCGGACGCGCCCCTCGATCATGTGGACTCCATTCACGCCTGATTTCCCGCTGTGCCGTCGCGGCGATCCAAACAGGCCCGGGTAATCGCGGAGGAAGTCGATCGCGACCGGATGCGCCCATTTTCCGGTAATCGGACGGGACAACGCGGGACGCGGGGTGTTGAGCGGCCGGGTCGGCGAATGCACGATGGCGGTGTGGGGCATGGCGAAAGCGACTCCGGGTGGGCGGCGGGGGGCGTCGGCGATCCCGAGCGCGTGCGCGACGCGGTGCGCGCCACCCCGGGCGCGTGGCCGTTGGCGCAGGTCGCGGCGGTGGTGGGGCGGACGTGCCGGATCGCGGACCTCGCCGAGCTGACCGGGCAGCGGGTCGCCCAGCTCCTGGGCGCGGTGGACGCGCTGCTCGCCGCGGACGTCCTCGAATGGGCCGGTGACGACCTGCGGTTCCGGGACGAGCGGGTGTGGACGGCGGTGCTGGACGGCATGCCCCGGGCGCTGCGGGACGCGCTGGCCGCCGACTGCGCGCGGCTGCCCGCGGGACGGGTCGCGGCGGACCGGTCGGCCGACGAGCTGACCCGGGCGTTGGCCCTGGTGCGCGGCGCGCTGGCCCGCCCCGGCGCCGCCCGGCACGCCGACGACCTGCACGGGCTGCTCGCGAACCTGCTCCTGCTCCAGGGCGACGCGACCGCCGCGCGAGCCGCCGCCGAGCGGGTCCTGGCCGCACCGGGCCGGCCGGCCGACGAGGCGACCGGCACCCGGCTCGCCGCCCTGGCCCTGGCCGGCGACCGCCGCGCGGAGGCGCTGGCCGAGGCGCTGCTGACCGCCGACGAGGGCGCCGGGGCAGGGGTGTCGGCCAGTGTGGCGGCGTTGGTGTTGTCCGATCTGCGGTGGCGGCGCGGGCGGGTCGCCGAGTCGCTGCGGCTGGCCCGGGCCCAGGAGAGCCCGGCGCCGCACTGGCGGTTGTGGCAGCGGCTCGCGCTCGCCGACAAGCTGGGCAGCCTGCGCCGCCTGGACGAGGCCCACGCCCTGCTCCGCGCCACCCGCGACGACCTCGACCCCCGGCGACGCGACTGCTACGAGGGCTGCGTCGACATCGCGGAGGCGGCCGTCCTGCTCGTCGCGGGCCGCCTGGACGACGCCGCCGCCCTCGCCGAACGCGGGCTCGCCGCCACCCGCGAAGCCGGCGTCCTGCTGCTCGTCCCGCACGCCCTGGCGGTCCTGGCGGCGGTGGCGTTGCGGACCGGGGACGTCGACCGCGCCGCGACCCTGCTGGCCGGGACCGTCCCCGGCCACGCGCTCCGCTCGACCTTGCACGACTGGGTGTCCCTGCTGGTCACCGCCCGCCGGTACGGGCCGGAGCGCACGGCCGCCGCGGCGGCGTCGGCCGGGTCGGTCCTGCTGCTCGCCGAACCGGCCGCCGCCGCGTGGCTGGTCCGCACCGCCACCGCCGCCGACGACCCGGACCTGGCCCGCCGCGTGGTGACCGCGACCGAACGGCTGGCCGCCGCGAACCCGGCCGTGCCCACGGTCGTCGCCGCCGCCGCGCACGCCCGGGCGCTGCTGGACCGGGACGCCGCCGGCCTGGCGGCGGTCGCGCACACCGACCCGTGGGCGGCGGCCCTGGCCCGCCGGGACCTCGCCGACCTGGGCGAACCGGCCGAGTCGCCCCAGGCGTGGGACTCGTTCAGCGGTGTCGAGCGGGCCATCGCGCGGCTGGTCGCCGAGGGCATGACCAACCGGCAGATCGCGACCCGCGTCCGGCTGTCCCCGCACACGGTGAACTACCACCTGCGCGGCCTGTTCCGGCGGCTGGGCATCTCCTCGCGCGCCGAACTCGTCCGGCACGTCCCCGCGGTGGCCTGAGGGTTCCGAGGGAAATCGCCGCGCCGGCCGCGCTCAAGGGCGATTCCAGTGGAATTCCACAACGCCCCGGCGACTACTCCCATGAGTAGTGGCCGGCCCGGGAACCGGACCTGAGCGTGGCTCATTCTGGTAGTCGGGGGAACCGGCCCCCGTCGCTAATGTCGAGGTCATCGAGAATTCGGCGGCACCCCGAGGGAACCCATGAACATCCGTAGGCAACCGCGTGTCCACGAACTGTTCGCCACCCGTGCCGCGTCCCAGCCCGACCGGACCGCGGTCGTCCACGGCGACGCGACGATCACCTACGCGGAACTGGAGCGCCGTGCGAACGGCCTCGCCCGCTTCCTCGTCGGCCAGGGCACGGGCCCCGACTCCGTGGTCATGGTCCACCTGGAGCGCTCGGTCGACGCCATCGTGAGCCTGCTGGCCATCTGGAAGGCCGGCGCGGCGTACCTGCCGGTCGAGCCGAGCGCGCCGGACGGCCGCGTCGAGGCGTTCGTGAAGGAGACCGGCTGCGGCGTCGTGCTGACCCACGACGTCGCCCGCTTCACCGACCTGCCCGTCACGGCGGTCACCCCGGGCTCCGCGCCGGCGGCCGGCGCGCTGCCGGTGGCGGTGCACGGCGCCGACGCCGCGTACATCATCTACACCTCCGGTTCGACGGGCACGCCCAAGGGCGTCGTGGTCGAGCACGAGTCGTTGAGCTACCTGTGCGCGGAACTGGAGGGCCGCTACGGGATCACGCCCGACGACCACGTCCTCCAGTTCGGCGCGCTGTCCTTCGACACCTCCATCGAGCAGATCACGACCGCGCTGCTGGCCGGCGCGACCCTGGTGCTGCCCGAGACCGTGTGGGCGCCGAGCGAGCTGCCCGAACGCCTGCGCCACCACGGGATCACCGTCATGGACCTGACCCCGGCCTACTGGCGGCGGTTCCTGTCCGAGGTCGAGCGCGGCGCGGGCGACCTGCCGGTGCGCCTGGTCATCGTGGGCGGCGAGGCGGTCAACGCCGAGGACTGCCGCCTGGCGCTGGAGCTCATGCCGGGCGTGCGGCTGGTCAACGCCTACGGCCTCACCGAGACCACGATCACCTCGTGCGTCGCGGACCTGACCGCCGACGTCCTGCCCGAGCGCGGCGCGGCCCCGGTCGGCGCGCCGCTGCCCGGCACCGTCGTGCAGATCCTGGACGAGCACGGCGACCCCGCGCGGCGCGGCGAGATCCACATCGGCGGGCGGGGTGTGGCGCGCGGCTACCTCACCGAGGACGCCGACCACCGGTTCCGGTCCACCCCGCACGGGCGGGTGTTCCGCACCGGCGACCTGGGCGCGTGGACCGCGGACGGCCAGGTCGAGGTGCTGGGCCGCATCGACCGGCAGCTCAAGATCCGGGGCTTTAGGGTGGAGCCGGGCGAGGTGGAGACGACGCTGGCCGCGCACGACGCCGTGGACACCGTCGCCGTCACCGCCTACGAGAGCAACGGCCAGAAGCGCCTCGCCGCCTACTTCACCTCCTCCCGGCCGGTGGACGCCAAGGAGCTGCGCGAGTTCACCGGCCGCCACCTGCCCGACTACATGGTGCCCACGGCGTTCGTCGCGCTGCCCGAGCTGCCGTTGAAGACCAACGGCAAGGTGGACCTCGCCGCCCTGCCCGCCCCCGAGACCACCCGGACGACCTCGGACGACGGCCCGGTGGACCTGGTGGAGCGCGGCGTCGCCCGGCTGTGGCGGCAGGTGCTCAAGGTGGACCGGGTCGGCGCCGACGACAACTTCTTCGAGCTGGGCGGCAACTCGATCCTCGCCGCCGAGCTGATGGCGAAGGTCCGCGGCTCGCTGGGCGTGCTGATCACGCAGGTCCGCCCGCTGATCCGGCTGCTGCTGGAGGACGCCACCCTGCGCAGCTTCGCCCGCGCCGTGCGGGCCGCCCGCGAGGGCACCCTGGCCGGTGACGACACCCGCCGCAAGGTCGACTTCGCGGCCGAGTCGGAGCTGGACGTCGAGGTCCGCCGGGAGGTCGAGGACCCCGCGGACTGGCAGGACCCCCGGCACGTGTTCCTCACCGGCGCGACCGGGTTCCTCGGTGTCTACCTGCTGCGGGAGCTGCTGGAGAAGACCGACGCGACCGTGCACTGCCTGGTCCGCGCCGACGACCCCGGGCACGGGCTGTCCCGGCTGCAGGCCGGCGCCGCGCACTACTTCGGCGACGACCTCGGCCGGTTCCGGTCCCGGATCGTGGCCGTCCCCGGCGACCTCGGCGACCCCGGCCTGGGACTGTCCGAAGAGGACTTCGACCGGCTGGCCCGCACGGTGGACGTCATCCACCACCCCGGCGGCCGGGTCAACTTCATCTACCCGTACTCGCACATGAAGCCCGCCAACGTCGACGGCACCCGCGAGATCATCCGGATGGCCGCGCGGCACCGCAACATCCCGGTGCACTACACGTCCACCATGGCGGTCATCGCGGGCTTCGGCACCGCCGGTGTCCGACACGTCACCGAGACCACCCCGTTGGGCTACGCCGACCACCTGTCCGTGGGGTACGTGGAGAGCAAGTGGGTCGCGGAGGCGTTGCTGTTCCAGGCCGCCGAACGCGGTCTGCCG
The DNA here is from genome assembly GCF_040647305.1 of Saccharothrix sp. NPDC042600. Lineage (NCBI taxonomy): Bacteria > Bacillati > Actinomycetota > Actinomycetes > Pseudonocardiales > Pseudonocardiaceae > Saccharothrix > Saccharothrix sp. NPDC042600. The sequence continues at coordinate 7,789 of NZ_JBEZBW010000042.1, forward strand.
GTCGCGGTGTACCGGGCGGCCGACATCTCCGGCGACCGCGTCAACGGGGCGTGGAACATCGCCACCGAGATGTGCGCGATGAAGAAGTTCGTGGTGGACACCGGAACCGCGCCCATCGCCGAACTGCCGCTGGACTACACCCCGGTGGACGTGTTCGCCGCCGCCGTCGCGCACATCGCCGCCACGCGGCGGCCCTCCGGCGAGGTCTACCACCTCACCAACGCGGGCAAGGTCAACATCTCCGTGCTGGTGGACCGGCTGCGGGCGCACGGGCACGACGTGCGCGAGGTGTCGTGGAGCGAGTGGCTGGACGAGATGGTGCGCGTCGCCGTCGAGCAGCCCGACCACCCGATGACCCCGTTCGCGCCGCTGTTCATCGACCGGTGCGCGGCCGGGTCGATGAGCGTGGCGGAGATGTACCTGGAGACGACGTTCCCGGTGTTCACCCAGACCAACGTGACCGAGGCGCTGCGCGGCAGCGGCATCGAGATCCCGCCGGTGGACGAGGCCATGCTGGACCGCTACATCGGCTACCTGACCGCCATCGAGTTCCTCGGGGCGGCGTGATGTCCTGGGACTTCCTGGACCTCGCGGACGCGCCCGCGGACGGGCCGGTGGCCTTCCGCGACGACCTGTCGCCGCGGACCCTCCTGGACGCCTACCGGCACGGGCTCTACCCGTTCCCGGCGGACACCGAGGAGCAGAAGATCGTCAACGAGCTCGCCCACGGCGAGGTGCCCGCGCTGGGCGAGGACCCGTACGCGGTCGCCTGGTGCTCGCCCGACCCGCGCCCGGTGATCTTCGTCGACCGGCTGCGCGTGCAACGCAGCCTGCGCCAGCAACTGCGCAACAAGGTCGAGTGGACGACCACCGTCAACGCGTGCTTCGAGCAGGTCGTCCAGCACTGCCGGGTCGGCCGCGAGCCGCGGTGGCTCACCGACCGGCTGGTGCGCGGCCTGGTCGCCCTGCACGAGGCCGGGTACGCGCACAGCGTCGAGGTGTGGGAGGGCGACGAGCTGGTCGGCGGCACGTTCGGCGTCCGCATCGGCGGCGTGTTCAGCGCGGACTCCCAGTTCACCAAGCGCAGCGGCGCGGCGAAGGTCGCCGTGGCGTGCCTGGTGCGCCGGGTCGCGGAGAGCGGCGGCGTGGCGGTGGACGTCCAGCACGACGGCGACCACGCGAAGCTCATCGGCGCGGTCCCCGTGCCGCGCGCGGAGTACCTGGCGCTGTTGCGCTCGCACGCCGCCCACAACGGCGACATGCCCACCCGACCGCTGCCCGCGCGCAGCCTGGCCGCGTGAGGGAGGCGGACATGCGTGTCGTGACGCTGAAAGAACGCCCGGACCTCACGGACGCCATGCTGCACATGGAAGCCGAGTGGCCCGCTTACATCGCGCCCGAGCCGATGCTGATCGGGTGGGCGTTCGACCGGTACCCGCAGCACCAGATCGTCGTGGTGGACGACGACGACACCGTGGTGGCACGGGCGGCCGGCGTGCCGTTCTCGTGGGACGGCTCGGTGGACTCGTTGCCGGACAACGGGTGGGACGCCTCGCTCAAGCTCAGCATGATGGACACCTACGACGGCCGTCCTCTCACGACGCTGTGCGCGTTGGAAGTCGCCGTGGTTCCGGGCAAGCGCGCGCAGAACCTGTCCGCGTTCACCCTGGCCGCGGTCGCCGACAACGCCCGCGACCACGGCTACCGGGACGTCGTCGTGCCGGTCCGGCCCAGCGCCAAGCACCACGAGCCGCACGTGCCGATGACCGAGTACGCGGCCCGCACCCGGGACGACGGCCTGCCGACCGACCCGTGGCTGCGCGTCCACGTCCGGGCGGGCGCGGAGGTCCTCAAGGTGTGCCCCGTGTCCATGACCATCTCCGGCAGCCTCGCGCGGTGGCGCGAGTGGACCGGACTCCCCTTCGACACCAGCGGACCGGTCGTCGTGCCGGGCGCGCTGACCCCGGTCCGGGCGGACGTCGTCCACGACCACGCCGTCTACCTGGAACCCAACGTGTGGGTCCGACACCCCCTCACCGAAAGGCATGCCCGATGACCAGCACCCTGCCCGCCCGGATCGACCAGACCCGCATCGCCAACCGCGCCGCGCTGATCGAGGTCATCGGCGGTTACATGGCCTCGCAGGCCCTGGCCCTGGCCGCCGAGCTGAAGATCGCCGACCACGTCCACGCGGGCGTGACCGCGAGCGCGGACCTGGCGTCGGCCACCGCCACCCACGCCCCGTCCCTGCACCGCCTGCTGCGCACCCTGGTGGCCATCGGCCTGCTCGCCGAGCCCGAGCCGGACCGGTTCGCGCTGACCGAGGTCGGCGAGCAGCTGCGCACGGACTCGCCGAACTCGTTGTGGGCGTTCACGCGGTTCTTCACCAACCCGACGCTGTTCTCGTCGTGGCAGGAGGTGAAGCACACGATCACCACGGGCGAGTGCGCGTTCGACCACGTGCACGGCAAGAACATCTACGTGCACCTGGCGGAGAACCCCGAGCTGTCGGCGTTGTTCAACGTGGCGATGGGCCAGGAGTCGCGGGTCTCGGCGGAACTGGTCGCCGACGGGTACGACTACGCGGACGTCCGGCGGGTCGTCGACGTGGGTGGCGGTGACGGCACCCTGCTGTCGGCGATCCTCGGCGCCCACCCGCACCTGTCGGGCGTGTGCTTCGACAGCGCGGCGGGCGTGGCCGAGGCGGCGGGCGTGCTCGCGGCGGCCGGCGTGTCGGAGCGCTGCGAGGTCGTGGCCGGCGACTTCTTCGAGTCCGTGCCCGGCGGCGGTGACCTCTACATCATCAAGAGCGTCTTCCAGGACTGGGACGACGACAACGCGCGCAAGCTGCTGCGCACGGTGCGCGCGTCGATGCCGGCGGACGCGACGCTGCTCATCGTGGGGTCCGTGCTACCGGACCGGGCGAACACCGACAACCCGGTGATGTTCTACACCGACATCAACATGCTGGTGACCGCTGGTGGGCGGGAGCGGACCGAGGGGCAGTTCCGGGCGCTGCTGGCGGACACCGGGTTCGCCGTGGAGTCGGTGGGGCACGGCGCGGCTGGGCCGTTGTCGCTGATCACGGCGCGTTCGGCGGGGTGAGGCGGGGTGGGCGGCGGCCTCCGGCCCCCGGTTCGAGTGTCTCACGGGGGTACGACAGTTCCGGGCTGACCGGCTGAGGTGACTGGTCGGGGTGGCGGCTCGGGGCATCGGCCGCTTGCGCGGTGGCTGGTTCGGGTGGCGGTTCGGGATGGCGGTTCGCGGGTGGCAAGTGTCGAAGCGTCCGCCCGCCTTCCCACCGCCGCGCTCCCCGCCTGCCTTCCCACCGCCGCGCTCCCTGTCCGCGTTCCCAGCCCCGCCCTCGGGGTTCGTGAAATGCCGCCGGCCGCCGCCAGCCGCCGCCAGCCGCAGCCGCCGGCCGCCAGCCGCTCGCCGCAGCCGCCGGCCACTGGCCGCTACAGCCCCGGTGTGCTGGGGCTCCAGCGTGGAGTTACCGCCGGATTGCCGCCGAATGGTGGTCACCGGGTGCGACGGCATACCCCCTCCCTGTATGGTCAGGAACACTCACCGATACCCCCACCCGGTATCACCGCCGACGGAAGGGATGGGTCATGTCCACCGCGAACCAAGCACCACCACGAGCCGGACGACGGGAGTGGCTGGGACTGGGCCTGCTGGTGCTCCCGTCCCTCCTGCTCTTCATGATGCTGACGATCCTGTTCCTCGCGATCCCGCACATCTCCGCGAGCCTGCGCCCCGACGGCACGCAGATGCTGTGGATCGTCGACATCTACGGCTTCCTGATGGCGGGCTTCCTCGTCGCCATGGGCACGCTCGGCGACCGGGTCGGCCGCCGCAAGCTGCTCGCGCTCGGGTCGGCGGTGTTCGCGATCGTCTCGGTCGTCGCCGCCTACACCAGCGACCCGTCCATGATGATCTTCTGGCGGGCCGTGCTCGGCGTCGCCGCCGCGGCGGTCATGCCGGCCACGCTCGGGCTGATCTTCTCGATGTTCCTCGACCCCAAGCAGCGCGGCGTGGCGATCGGCGCGTGGGCGGCGGGCATCTCGGTCGGTGTCGCGCTCGGACCGCTGCTGTCCGGGTTGCTGCTGGAGGTCTTCACCTGGCGGGCGACGTTCCTGGTGGCCGTGCCGGTCATGGCGTTGGTGGCCATCGCGGCTCCGTTCGTCCTGCCCGAACACAAGGACGCGAACGCGGGCAAGCTCGACGTGCTCAGCGTGGGACTCCTGCTGGTGACCCTGCTGCCGCTGATCTACGGCGTGAAGGCGTTGGCGAAGGACGACTCGCTGGTCGAGGCGTTGGGCGCGATCGTCGTCGGTGTCGCGTTCGGCGTGTGGTTCGTGGTGCGGCAGTTGCGGATCGACGCGCCCCTGCTCGACATCCGGTTGTTCGCCAACCGCACGGTGTCGGGCGCGCTGTCCGTCTACGTCCTGGCGGCGCTGGCCATGGGTGGCATGTACCTGATGTTCACGCAGTACCTGCAACTGGTGGCGGAGCTGTCGCCGCTGCAGACGGGTCTCGCGATCCTGCCCGCCGCGCTCGTCCTGGTGGGGGTCTCGATGTCCACGCCGATCCTGGCGCGACGCGTCCGGCCCGGGTTCATCATCGCGGGCGGGTTGGCGATCCAGGTCGTCGGCTACCTGATGCTCACGCAGGTCGAGAGCACCGCCGGCCTGCCGCTGCTGATCGCGGGCTTCATCGTGCTCTACCCGGCGGTCAACCCGGCGATGGCGCTGACCACCGGCCTCGTCGTCGGCTCGGTGCCGCCGGAGAAGGCGGGCGCGGCGTCCGGCCTGAGCACCACGGCGAACGACCTCGGCCTGTCGCTGGGCGTGGCGCTGATCGGCAGCATCGGCGTCGCGGTCTACCGGGGCGGCGTCACCCTGCCCGGCGGCCTGACCGACGAGGACGCCGCGGCGGCGCGCGACAGCCTCGACGGCGCGGTGGCGGTCGCCGGGCGCGTGTCCGGTGACCTGGGCGGACAGGTGCTGGAGACCGCGCGTGCCGCGTTCACCAGCGGGCTCAACACCGGTGCCCTGATCGCGGCCGTGATCGCGGCGGTGGGTGCGGTGCTGGCGGCGACCCAACTCCGCCACGTGCCCCCGACCAGCGGCAACGACTGGGGCGGCGGCGCGGATGAGTCGGCCGATGAGGCCGCGCCCGCGGACGGGGCCAAGGCGGCTGAGGCGGCTGAGGCGGCGAGTCCGAAGTAGACGGATGCGGGCGGGCGTCCTCGCCGGTCTGACCGGCCGGCGAGAACGCTCCGGTCGCACAAGACAGCCGCTCCGGTCGCACAAGACAGCCGCACCGGTCCAGAGCGGCTCGGCGCGTGCCGGGCGGCAGCGCGGGTGCGGGGAGCCGCTGGGCAGGCGCGGCGGTGACTGCGGCGTGGTGGCGCTGGCGGTGCTTTGGCGTCGGCGGTGTGGCGGCGGCGTTCGGGTCGGCTTTGAGCGGTTTGAAGTAGGCGAAGGTTGGGGGAGGCGACGGTGTCCAGTCCGAGTTTCGGCAGGGAGCTCTTCCGCGGCCGGCTGCGGCTCGACCTGGTCGAGCCCCCGCCCGGCAGCGGTCTCACCACCGAGGAGAAAATTTTCCTTCAGTCAATTGAAAATTTCTGTCGGCTGAAGGTGTCGGGGGTCGTGATCGAGCGGGAGGATCGGATTCCGGACGACGTGGTGGACGGGCTGCGTGACCTCGGGGCGTTCGCCGTCAAGTTGCCGCGTGAGTACGGCGGGCTCGGGCTGTCGAACCTCTGCTACCTCCGCACGCTCATGCTCGTCGGCTCCGCGCACTCCTCGCTGGCCGAGCTGCTCGCCGCGCACCAGGCCATCGGGCTCACCCAACCCCTCCTCCTGTTCGGCACCGACGAGCAGAAACGCGAATTCCTGCCCCGCTGCGCCCGCGAGATCTCCGCGTTCACGCTCACCGAACCGGACATCGGCAACGACCCGTTCCGCATGCGCACCACCGCCACCCCCATCGCCGACGGCTACCTGCTCGACGGCCTCAAGCTCTGGGTCACCAACGGGACCATCGCCGACCTGCTGGTGGTCATGGCGATGGTCCCACCCGCACCCGGCCGGCCCGGCGGGATGTCGGCGTTCGTGGTCGAAGCGGACGCGCCCGGGGTCACCGTCGAGCACCGCAGTGCGTTCCTCGGGCTCAAAGGCCTCGAAAACGGGGTCGTGCGGCTGCACAACGTCCTCGTCCCCGAGAACCGGCGGATCGGGCCCGAAGGCCAGGGGCTGGAAGTCGCACTCGCCGCGCAGGACACCGGCCGCCTCTCGCTGCCGTCGGTGTGCGCGGCGTCGGCGAAGTGGAGCTTGAAGATCGCCCGCGAGTGGTCGCGGGTGCGGGTGCAGTGGGACAAGCCGATCGGGGCGCACGAAGCCGTCGCCGCCAAGGTCGCGTTCATCGCCGCCACCGCGTTCGCGCTGGAGGCCGTCGTGGAGGTGTCCGGGCGGCGGTCGGACGCGGGTGTGGACACGCGGGCCGAGGCGGAGTTGGCGAAGCTGTTCGCGTCCGAGCAGGTCTGGCGGGTCGCGGACGAGTTGTTGCAGGTGCGCGGCGGACGCGGGTACGAGACCGCCGAGTCCGCCGCCGCGCGCGGGGAACGCGGTGTGCCGGTCGAGCAGCTGCTCCGCGACGTCCGGATCGGGCGGATCTTCGACGGGTCCACCGAGGCGTTGCGCGTGTTCATCGCCTCCGACGCCCTGGCCGACGACGACGCGCCCGACTGGGCGCCGGCCGCCGAGCCGGACTTCGGCGACCTCACCGGGCACGTGGTGTTCGCCGCGAACACCGCCCGCGAACTGGCCCGGCACCTCGACCGCGGGCGCAAGCGGTGGGGCGACGCGGTGCTGGAGCGGCAGCTGTTCGTGGGGCGCGTCGTGGACATCGCCGCCGAGCTGTACGCGATGACCGTGAGCTGCGTGCACGCCCGGTCGCTGGGCGGGTCGGCGGTCGAGCTGGCCGACGCGTTCTGCGGGCAGTCGCGGCGGCGCGTCGCGCGGCTGTGGGACCGGCTGTGGGTCAACACCGACGAGCGGGACGTGGCGCTCGCCGCGCGCGTCTTGGACGACGCCTACACGTGGCTGGAGGACGGCGTCCTCGACCCGTCGATCGAAGGACCGTGGATCGCCGAGGTGGCGCCGGGGCCGTCGGCCCGGGCGTCCGTGCGGCGCGAGAGGGGATGAGGGTGGACGTCGCGGACTTGGTGGCGCGGGGCCGGCGGTCGCTGGTCAAGGCGCCGAACCGGTTCCTGGAACTGGTGGAGGGCGGCCCGGTGGAGACCGCGCGGCTGCGCGGGCTGGCCGGGGAGCTGTACCACCTGGTGGCGAGCGACCGGCAGAGCTTCGCCCTGCTGGCGGCCCGGTTCCCGGAGCCGCTGTTCCTGGCCATGGCCGGCGCGGAGGACGAGGCGCTGGCGCTGCTGCTCGACTTCGGCGCGGCGGTCGGCGCGGGCGAGGACGACCTGCGGGCGCACGAGCCCCGGCCGCTCGCCCAGGCCTACCCGGCGTTCCTCGCGCGGACGGCCGTGTTCGGGCCGCGCGGGGCGGTGCCGTTGGCGCTGCTGGTCAACGTCGAGGCGTCCGGCGGCACCTACGCGCGGCTCGCGGACGCGTTGCGGGCCCAGGGCTTCTCCGACGAGGCCGTGGCGCACTTCCGGTTCTTCGCCGAGACGCCGCGGGAGGTGCTGGACCAGGCCGCGGAGGTGGTGGCCAAGGGGCTGGCGGCCGGTGACGACCCGGTGGAGCTGCTGCGGGCGGCCCGCATGGTCGACGCCTACGAAGCGGCGTTCTGGTCCGTCATAGCCGAGTGAGACCCCGCGCCGCCCGGTGCGGGGCGGGGAGGGGAGCGCGGACATGGCCGGATTCTTCGTGGACCCGCCGTCGGTGGCGGGTCTGGGACGGCTCGTCACGCGCAACGGCGAGGCGGTCGGGCGGTTCGTCCAGGAACTCGAACACCGGCGGCCCGACGGCTACCAGGAAGGGCTGCTGGGCCTGCTCAACGAGCCGTTGAACGAGGTCCAGCGGGTCGGCGAGGCCAACACCCGGCACGCCGCCCACCTGGCCCGGACGTCCGGCGCGGAGATCACCGCGCTGGCCGCCCACTACGTCCGGACGGACCTGGCCAAGGCGCGTGACCTGGACGCGGTCCACCCCGGCCCGACGCCCACCCGCCTCGCCGCCGCCGACGTCGTCACCCCGGACGCGGGCTTCGACGGCGGTCGCGACCCGGCCGCCGACCCGGCGAACCCCGCCCGGCCCTACCCGGGCGTGCCGCCGCACCCCGACGAGAAGGCCGTCGCCGAGGGCTGGAACGTCGACTTCGAGAAGGGCGTGGACGAGCTGCTGGCCCGGTGCTCGGTCGCGCAGCACGTCCGCGACCTCATGCGCGCCCTGACCGGCCGGGACGTCTTCGAGGAGCTGACCCGGCTGGTCGGCGGCGACTGGAGCAACCTCTACCGGCAGGGACAGGCGTTCGAGGACACGGCCTACGCGTGCACGATCGTGGTGGAGAACGTCGACCGCGGGCGCTACCTGGTGCAGGACAAGTGGGACGGCAACGCCGCGAACGCGGCCGAGAGCTGGCTCGCCGAGTACGCCGCCGCCTGCCGCGGGCACGTCGAGTTCATGACCGGGGTCAGCGGCCGGATCAAGAAGTTCGCGAGCGCGGCCTACCACGCCGTCGCGGCCCTGACGATCCTGGTGGACACCCTGCTCGACGCCCTGGTGGACCTGCTCACCCGCAACGCCGGGGCGTTCATCGGCGGGGCGATCAGCGTCCTGCGCGGGCAGAACCCGCTGCACGGCGTCGTGTCGGTGCTGTTCGCGGTGTCGAAGATCTCCAGCGCCATCGACGCGCTCCGGGCGGCGGCGCACGTCGCGGTGTCGGGGTTGCAGGTGCTCGTCGCCAACGGCGAGGTCGTGGCCAAGCAGTGGCCGTGCACGCCCTACGACCGCAAGGAGGTCTAGCCGTGGAGAACCCGTGGAGCACGCCGGCCGGTCGGCGGGCGCAGGAGCTGCGGACGACGGCCCTGGCCGCCGGGTCGGGGGAGGTGGCGGAGTTCGCGCGCGAGGTGGTGGCGGGGCGGGCGTCGAGCCGTGACCTGCTGTTCACGTCGGCGTTGAGCGACCGGGCGTTGCAGCCGGTGCGCGACCTGGTCGAGCGGTGGCACCGGCTGCCGCCCGCCGACCGGGCCCGGCTGGAGGCGGAGGCGGCGAACGCCACGGCGGACCGCATCGCCGCCCTGAACACCCTGCCCACCGACCCGGCCGAGACACCGCCCGCCGACCAGCCCCACGCCGGCGAGCGACCGCCCGCCGACCAGCCCCACACCGGCGAGCGACCGCCCGCCGACCAGCCCCACGCCGCCGAGCAGCCCCATGCCGGCGGGCCGCCGACCTCCGCCGGTCGGTCTTCGCGGCCCCGGGCGGCGCGGCGGGCGGACGACACCGATCCGGACGAAGGGCGCACTTTCCTCTCCGACGCCTGGTGAGGGCCCCGCCGCGGGGCATCGGCCGTGTGAACTTCGGATTGGCCCTTGTGCTGGAGTGCACTCCAGTTCCTAGGCTGGCGGGGTGCGCTTGGGAATCCACGTCATCGAATTCACCGTCCCCGACGGCGCGGCCGGCATCGCGCCCGAGTTGGCGAAGGTCGGCCGAGCGGTCGAGGCCGCGGGTGTCGCCCGCCTCTCCGTGATGGACCACTTCTTCCAGATGGACGGGTTCAAGCCCGCCACGGACCCGATGCTGGAGGGCTACGCGACCCTCGGCTTCCTCGCCGCCCACACCTCCGCCGTGCAGCTCGGCCTGCTGGTCACCGGCGTCACCTACCGCCACCCGGGGCTGCTGGCCAAGACCGTGTCCACTGTGGACGTGCTGTCCGGCGGCCGGGTCGAGCTGGGCATCGGCGCGGCCTGGTACGAGCGCGAGCACCTCGGCCTGGGCGTGCCGTTCCCGCCGCTGTCGGAGCGGTTCGAGCGGCTGGAGGAGGCGATCCGGATCTGCCTGCAGATGTGGGACCCGGACGACAACGGCGGGTTCGAGGGCAAGCACTACCAGCTCGCCGAGACCCTGTGCTCGCCGCAGCCGATCCGCCGGCCCCCGATCATGATCGGCGGCGGTGGCGAGAAGAAGACGCTGCGGATGGTCGCCCAGTACGCCGACGCCTGCAACCTGTTCGCCGGCGACAAGGACCAGGTCCGGCACAAGCTGGACGTGCTGCGCGGCCACTGCGACAAGTTCGGCCGCGACCTGTCGTCCATCGACAAGACCCTGACCTACCGCGCGGCGCCCACGGTGGACACCATCGACGAGTTCCTGCGGGACATCGCCGACTACGCCGAACTGGGCATCGACACGGTCATCCTGGTCCCGCCGGGCGACGCGCCGGCGGCGTGGATCGAAGAGGTGGCCGCGCCCCTCGTGCCGCGCCTCGCGGAGCTGTAGCTCGACGCCGCCCGGCGGGCTGGACGACGTCCGGCCCGCCGGGCGGGTGCGCTACCCTGCTTGGCGCTCGAAGACCTTGGGGGGTTGGCGGGAAGTGCTGTACTTCGGTGGTCTCTTCGGACTGCTCACGTTCGGCCTGTGGCTGTTCTGCCTGGTCGACGTGATCACCTCGGACGAGGGCGACATCCGGCACCTGCCCAAGGTGACGTGGCTGTTGGTCGTCCTGTTCTTCCCGCTGGTCGGGTCGATCGCGTGGCTGGTCGCGGGCCGGCCGGCGCGGGCGCACGCCCGGCCGCGCGCGTTCGAGCGGAACACGCCCGCGTACCCCGAGTACGACCGGCCCGGGCGCTTCGCCGCCACCGACCCCGCCGCGGACGAGGAGTTCCTGCGCCGCTGCCGGGAGCGGGCCGAACAGCAGCGGCGCAAGGCCCGCGAGGACTAGGGCAACGGCACTTCCACGCGGCGGTCGATGCGGTCCTCGATCCACGTCGTCGTGTCGATGAGCCAGATCCGCTCGACCGCCACCTGGTAGATCCGGTGCTCGGCGGGGGCCAGCAGGGCGTCGACCGGCAGGGTGTACTCCCGCCGGGACGCCTCGTCCGGCAGCAGGGCGTCGTAGAACGCGGCGTGGTGCTCGCGCACCTCGTCCTCGGTCAGCTCGCGGCACGTGCCGCTGAACTGCGCCCCGTCCACCTCGGTCAGCGCGCTGCCGGTGACGAACAGGGAACCGCTCACCGCCGGCCGCGCCGCGACGTGCCGGCTGTGCCGCGACCCGGTCGCCGACCCGAACAGCAGGCGCAGCGGATCGCGCAGGACGGCGTACTGCAGCACCGCCGACCAGGGCTCGCCCGCCGCGGACACCGTGGCCAGCGACAGGTACTTGGCCTCGTCCAGCACGCGGGCCAACCGGGAGGCGAGCATCAGCCGGCCTCCGCCAACGGCGCGCCCGCGATGTCCTCGACCCGGGGACGGGCCAGGCGGGCGTAGTCCGCGGTGTCCAGGGCGACCGACACGTCCAGCCGCGCCGCGTTGAAGAACATCTCCGGCTCCTCCAACAGGGTCCGGTCGACCACCAGCTCCAGGTCGTCCCGGAACGTGAACGGGGTGATGGTGCCGCTGACGCACCCGGACAGCTCCTCCGCCGTCTCCCGCGTCGCGAACGACACGTACGTGCCGCCCCACAGCTCGCGCAGCGCCTCCAACGACACCAGGCGGTCGCCGGGCACCACGGCCAGCACGAACCGGTTCACCTTCTTGCCGTGCTTGACCCGCGCCACGATGCACTTCGCCGCCTGGGACAACGGGTGCCCGCGCAACCGGCTCGCCGGTGACGTCACGCCCTCCGGGGCGTGGTGGATCAGGCGGTACCGCGCGCCCCCGGCCGTCAACCGCGCCAGCAGCTCCTCGTACGACGTCATCGCGGGTACTCGTAGAACCCTCGACCGGTCTTCTTGCCGAGCAGGCCGCCCGACACCATGCGCGCCAGCAGCGGCGGCGGCGAGTAGTGCGGCTCGCGGTACTCCCGGTACAGCGACTCGCTGATCGCCGCCACGATGTCCAGCCCGATGAGGTCGATCAGGCTCAGCGGACCCATCGGGTGCGCGCAGCCCAGCGTCATCGCCTTGTCGATGTCGGCGATCGGCGCCATCCCGGACTCCAGCATCCGCACCGCGGACAGCAGGTAGGGGATCAGCAGGGCGTTGACCACGAACCCCGCGCGGTCCTTGGTGCGCACGACCTGCTTGCCCAGCACGTCCACCACGAACGCCTCGGCGCGGTCCACTGTGGACGCGTCGGTCAGCACCGACCCGACGACCTCCACCAGCGGCAGCACCGTGGCCGGGTTGAAGAAGTGGAGGCCGACCACGCTCTCCGGCCGGCTCGTCACCCCGCCCAGCTGCACGATCGGGAACGACGACGTGTTGGACCCGAGGATGGCGTGCTCGTCCTCGACCACCTTGTCCAGGGTGGCGAAGACGTCCAGCTTCACCGACTCCTGCTCCGACACCGCCTCGACGACCAGTTGGCGGTCGGCGAGGTCGCCCAGGTCCGCGGTGAACGAGATCCGCGCCAGCGCCGCGTCCCGCTCCGGCCCGCTGAGCTTCCCCTTGCCCACCAGGCGGTCCAGCGACCCGGCCAACCGCGCCCGCCCCCTGTCCACCGAGGCCGGCCGCGACACCGCGACCACCACGTCCAGCCCGGCGCGGGCGCACAGCTCGGCGACCCCGGCGCCCATGACCCCGCACCCGACCACGCCGACCCGGCTGATGCTCTCCATTGTTCCCAGCTTCCTCACGTGAATGCGTGGAATACGACGAGCAGGACGGGATCACCGCCACGAAAATACTGCCAACCTGTACTGAAAACCCTAGGACACGGCCTCCGTGCACGGCAATGACCTGCACGTTCGCCCAATCGATGCTCAAGCGCGCAATTACCTCGCGATTTCTGCCCAGCGGTAACTTCGTGGACATCCAGTCATCATTTCGGGAGGCGCACGATGATCGACTTCAGCGCTGCCACCACCGCGAAGATCGACAGCCGGGGTGGCAAGTGCCTGTACGCCCAGATGGACGAGTTCCGGGCGGCCGGACCGGCCGTGGCCGTCGAGCTGCCGGAAGGCATGTCGGCCTGGTCGGTCTCCCGCGGCGACGTGGTCCGCACGCTGTTGACGCACCCCGGAGTCTCCCGGAACGTCAAGAAGAACGTGCCGAGCTACTCGCCGGGCGTGGTCCAGTGGCTGTCGCCGTGGGTGGACGTGGAGAGCATGTCCACCGCCGAGGGCCGCGAGCACCAGCGCCTGCGCCAGCTCGTCGCGCCGGCCCTGACCCCCAAGCGCATCGACGCCATGCGCCCCCACCTGGAGGCCATCGCCAAGCGGCTGCTCGACGAGCTGGCCGAGCACCCGGCCGACCAGCCGGTGGACCTGCACACCGCGTACTCGCAGCAACTGCCCACCCGCATGATCTGCGACCTGTTCGGCGTGCCCGACGACCTGCGCCCCGAGGTCCTGCGCATCCTCCGCGTCGTCCTCAACACCGACGACGTGCCGGAGGAGGAGTCGGCCGCGGTCTTCACCGACATGAACGTGGCCATGCGGCAGCTCATCGACCTCAAGCGCCGCGAACCGGCCGACGACCTGACCAGCTTCCTGCTCGCCGCCCGGGTCGTGGGCGAGGAGCCGCTGGCCGAGCAGGAGTTGGTGGACATGCTCCTGCTGCTGATCGGCGGCGGCAGCCAGACCACGGTCTCCCTCATCGACCACACCGTCCGGGAGCTGCTGGCCAACCCCGCGCAGCTCCGGATCGTCCTGGACGACCCGAGCCGCTGGCCGGACGCCGTCGAGGAGTCGCTGCGGGTGCACTGCCCGGTCGGCTCCCTGCCGATGCGCTGGGCCAAGGAGGACATCGACCTGGGCGAGGGCGTGGTGATCCGGGCGGGCGACGCGATCCTGATCAACTACCTGGCCCACGGCCGCGACCCGGGCGTCCACGCGGACCCGCAGACCTTCGACGTGGACCGCGCCGACAAGGACCACCTGGCCTTCGGCCTGGGCCCGCACTTCTGCCCCGGCGCGCGGCTGGCCCGCCTGGAGGCGAACGTGGCCGTGCCGGCCCTGTTCGCGAGCTTCCCCGACCTGGCGCTGGCGGTGGCCCCGGAGGACATCGCCCCGCTGCACTCCTTCATCGCCAACGACGTGGCCGCCCTGCCGGTCCTGCTCAACCACCGCTGAGCCCCCGCACGGACGAGAGGCCCGACCGGACCATCCGGTCGGGCCTCTCGTCGTCGTGCGGTCTCAGGCGATGTCGAGTTCGTTGTCGAGGATGTCGAAGATGTCGTCGGCGGTCGCCGCGTCGAGGTCGGCTTCCTCCGGCTGGGCGGCGGACTTGTCCCGCCACTTCGTCACCAGCCGTTGCAGCGCGGCGGCGACGTCGGTGTCCGCGTTCTCCGCCTCGACCAGTTCCAGCGTCGCCTCCAGCTTGGCGATGCCGTCGACCAGGGCGCGCATCCGCAGGGCCGCCTGGCTGCCGCCCAGCTCCTGGAGCAGGTGCTCGACCAGCGCCACCGGCGACGGGTGGTCGAAGGTCAGGGTCGCGGGCAGGCGCAGGCCGGTCACGGTGTTCAGCCGGTTGCGCAGCTCGACCGCGGTCAGCGAGTCGAAGCCCAGCTGCTTGAACGCCGTGTCCGGCGGGATGGTGTCCACCGAGGCGTGGGCCAGCACCGTCGCCACGTTGGCGCGCACGACGTCCAGCAACACCTCGCGCTGCTCGGGCTCGGCCAGGCCGGCCAGGCGGTCGCGCAGGGCGACGGTCGGCGCGGCGCCGGTCTTGCGGGTCCGGGTGAACCCGCGCAGCGGCGGCGCGACGACGGCGGCGGCGCGCAGGGCCGCCGGGTCCAGCTTGATCGGCACCAGGCACGCCTCGTCGGCCCGCACGGCCGCGTCGAACAGCGCCAACCCCTCGGTCACCGAATGGGCCAGCACGCCGCCCCGGCCGATACGGGCCAGGTCGGCCTCGGTCAGGTGCCCGGCCATCGCGCCGTCCTGCCGCCACAGGCCCCAGGCCAGCGACACCGCCCGCCGGCCCGCCGCTCGCCGCCGCGCGGCGAGAGCGTCCAGGAACGCGTTGGCCGCCGCGTAGTTCGCCTGACCGGCCGTGCCCAGCACGCCCGTGGCCGAGGAGAACAGCGCGAACAGGTCCACGTCCCCGACCAGCTCGTCCAGGTTCAGCGCCGCGTCCACCTTGGCCCGCAGCACCGCGTCCACCCGTTCGGGGGTCAACGACTCGATCGTGCCGTCGTCCAGGACGCCGGCCGCGTGGACCACGCCCGCCAGGTCCGGCAGGGTGTCCAGCAACGCGGCGAGCGCCGCCCGGTCCGCGGCGTCGCACGCCACGACCTCCACCACGGCCCCGGACGCACGCAGCTCCTCGGCCAACTCCACCGCACCGGGCGCGTCCGGACCTCGGCGGGACGTCAGCACCAGGTGCCGGGCACCGTGTCCGGAGACCAGGTGGCGGGCCAGGTCGGCGGCCAGCGCACCCGTGCCGCCGGTGATCAGCACGGCGCCTTCGGGGTCGAACAGGCGCTCGTCCGAAGCGGTCCGGACCTTGCCCAGCCGCGGCACGAACAACGCGCCGCCGCGCACCGCCACCTGCGGCTCCCCGGTCGCCACCGCCGCGCCGACGTGGGCCTCGTCCTCGGTGTCCACCAGCACGAACCGGTCGGGGTGCTCGGTCTGCGCGGACCGCACCAGCCCCCACACCGCCGCCCCGGCCGGGTTGCTCCCGTCGGTCGCGCCGCGGGTGACGAACACCAGCGGCGAGCGGTCGGCGGTCAGCGACTCCCGCACCGCCGCCAGGGCGTGGTGCACGGCCGACCGCACGGCCCCGGCGTCCACGCCGCTGCCGACCTCGACCACCTCCGGGGTGTCCACCGGACCCACCGGCGTGGCGACGGGAACCCAGTCGACCCGGTACAGCGAGTCCACAGTGGACAGGCGATCGACCGGGCGGGCCACCAGCGACCCGACCACCGCCACCGGCGCGCCGGACCCGTCGGCGAGCGACAGCGCGTACGTGTCGGACGGGCCGGGCGTGATCCGCACCCGCAACGCGGACGCGTCCCCGCCGACCACCCGCACACCGTGCCAGCTGAACGGCAGCCGCACGCCCTCGGCGTCGAGGAACAGCGCGTGCAGGGCGGAGTCCAGCAGCACGGGGTGCAGGCCGAACCCGGTCGGCACCCCCTCCGGCAACGCGACCTCGGCGAACAGCTCCTCGCCGGCGCGCCACACCGCCGTCAGGCCGCGGAACGCCGGCCCGTAGTCGACCCCGAGGTCGGCGATCCGCTCGTACAGCTCGTCCACGGCGACCGCGGCGCCGGCGGGCGGCCACTGGGCGGCCCACGCCGTGTCCACCGCCGCGTCACCCGCGCCGAGCAGACCGCTCGCGTGGTGGGTCCACTCGTCGTCGCCCTCGCGGCGGGAGTGCACGCGCACCGGCCGGGCACCCGCGTCGTCGCGGTCGCCCACCTCCACCTGCACCTGCACGGCGCCGTCGGCGGGCAGCACGAGCGGGGCGTGCAGGGTCAGCTCCTCCACGACGTCGAGGTCCACGTGCTCGGCCGCGCGCCGCGCCAGCTCCACCAGCGCGGCCCCGGGCAGCAGGACCGAGCCGAGCACGGCGTGGTCACCCAGCCAGGACTGGTCGCGCGCCGAGATCCGCCCGGTGAGCACCGCGCGCTCCGAGTCGGCCAGCCCGAGGACCGCGCCGAGCAGCGGGTGGTCCGCCGCGCCCAGGCCCAACCCGCTCGGGCTGCCCGTCGCCTCCTCGGCGACCAGCCAGTACCGCTGGTGCTGGAAGGCGTAGGTGGGCAGGTCCACGCGGCCCGCGCCGGCGAAGAAGGCCGGCCAGGCTACCGGCACGCCCCGCGCGTGCAGCCGGCCCAGCGCGCCGACGACCGCGGCGACGTCGTCCCGGTCCCGCCGCGTGGCCGCCACGACTTCGTCGGAGTCCACCATCGCGGTGAGCGCCGCGTCAGGACCGACCTCCAGGAATGTGCGCACTCCGTTGTCCCGCAGCGTTTCCACGGCTTCGGCGAACCGGACCGCTTCGCGTGCTTGGCGTACCCAGTAGTCGGGTGTGGGTGTGAAGGGCTGGCCGGTGACGGTCGAGATGAGCGGGGTGGTGGGGGTGTGGTGGGTGATGCTGTCGGCGACGGCCTTCAGCTCATCCAGCATCGGTTCCATGAGTGGGGAGTGGAAGGCGTGCGAGACGGTGAGCCGTTTGGTCTTGTGTCCCTGTGCTGTCAGGGTTTCGGCGGCTGCGAGGACGGCTTCTTGCGCTCCGGACAGGACCAGGGAGTTGGGGCCGTTGATCGCGCCGATGGCGACCTGGTCGGACAGCAGTCCGGTGACCTGGTCTTCGGTGGCTTGGACGGCGAGCATCGCGCCGCCGGTGGGCAGGGCTTGCATCAGTCGGCCGCGGGCGGCGACCAGACGGGCGGCGTCGTGCAGGGTGAACACACCGGCCGCATAGGCCGCGGCGAATTCGCCGATGGAGTGACCGGCGAGGAGGTCGGGTTTGACGCCCCAGGAGGTGTAGAGGCGGTGGAGGGCGGTTTCGAAGGCGAACAGGGCGGGTTGGGTGTAGCCGGTGTCGTGCAGTTCGTCGGTGTCGAGCACGTCGGTCAGTGGTTTGGGCAGGTGGGGGTCGAGTGCCGCGCAGGCCTCGGCGAAGGCGGACGCGAAGACGGGGAAGGCGTGCAGGTCGCGGCCCATGCCCAGGCGCTGCGAGCCCTGACCCGTGAACAGGAACGCCAGGCCACCGCCGCGCACCGCGTCCACGACGGCACCGGGAGCGTCGTCACCGGAGGCCACGGCGGCGAGCCCGCGCAGCAGGTCCTCCCGTGAGGTCCCCTGGACGACGGCGCGGTGGTCGAACGCGACCCGGGCCGTGGCCAGCGCGTGGCCGACGTCGGCGAGCGGCAGGGCGTCGTGCGCGGTCACGTGGTCGAGCAGGCGGCGGGCCTGGTCGCGCAACGCGGGCTCGGTCCGCCCGGACAGCACCCACGGCACGACCGGTGGTGTCTCGCCGCCCGTGGTCGGGGCCGTCGGCGGCTCCTCGATGATCACGTGCGCGTTGGTCCCGGACACGCCGAACGACGACACGCCGGCCCGCCGCGGGTGCCCGTTGACCGGCCACTCGGCGGCCTCCGTCAGCAGTTCCACAGATCCGGCCGCCCAGTCCACCTTCGGCGACGGCTCCTCGACGTGCAGCGTCTTCGGCAGCACGTTGTGCCGCATGGCGAGCACCATCTTGATCACGCCGCCGACGCCCGCCGCGGCCTGGGTGTGGCCGATGTTGGACTTCAGCGAGCCGAGCTTGAGCGGCACGGCCCGGTCCTGCCCGTAGGTGGCCAGGATGGCCTGCGCCTCGATCGGGTCACCGAGCACCGTGCCGGTGCCGTGCGCCTCGACGGCGTCCACATCGGACGGTTGAAGGCCCGCGTTGGCCAGCGCCTGCCGGATGACCCGTTGCTGCGACGGCCCGTTGGGCGCGGTGAGGCCGTTGGACGCGCCGTCCTGGTTGACCGCCGAACCGCGCAGCACGGCCAGCACGGGGTGGCCGTTGCGCCGGGCGTCGGACAGCCGTTCCACGACCAGCACGCCGACGCCCTCGGCCCACGCCGTGCCGTTCGCGGTGGACGAGAACGCCTTGCAGCGGCCGTCCGGCGCGAGCCCGCGTTGCTTGGAGAACTCCACGTACAGGCCGGGCGTGGCCATCACGGTCACGCCGCCCGCCAGCGCCAGCGAGCACTCGCCGGACCGCAGCGCCTGCGCGGCCAGGTGCAGCGCGACCAGCGACGACGAGCACGCCGTGTCCACGGTGACCGCCGGTCCTTCCAGGCCCAGCGTGTAGGCGACGCGGCCGGAGGCGACGCTGCCCGCCGTGCCGGTGCCCCAGAAGCCCTCGACGCCCTCGGGCACCGCGCTGGAGCGCGCCGCGTAGTCGTGCGTCATCAGGCCGGTGAACACGCCGGTCGCCGAGCCGCGCAGGCCGTCCGGCCGCAGGCCCGCGTTCTCCAGGGCCTCCCAGCAGGTCTCCAGGAACACGCGTTGCTGCGGGTCCATCGCCAGCGCCTCGCGCGGGCTGATGCCGAAGAAGTCCGCGTCGAACCGGGCCGAGTCGAGCAGGAACCCGCCCTCGCTGACGTAGCTGGTGCCGGGGGTGTCCGGGTCGGGGTCGAACAGGGTGTCCAGCCGCCAGCCGCGGTCGGTGGGGAACCCGGTGATGCCGTCGCGGCCGGTGGCGAGCATCCGCCACAGGTCGTCGGGCGACTCGACGCCGCCGGGGTAGCGGCAGGCCATGCCGACGATCGCGATCGGCTCGTCCACGGCCCGCGCCGCCACCGGGCCTGGCTTCGCCTCGACCCGTTCGCCGAACTCGCCCAGCAGGTGCTCGGCGATGGCCTCCGGGGTGGGGTGGTCGAACGTGAGCGTGGCGGGCAG
The DNA here is from genome assembly GCF_040647305.1 of Saccharothrix sp. NPDC042600. Lineage (NCBI taxonomy): Bacteria > Bacillati > Actinomycetota > Actinomycetes > Pseudonocardiales > Pseudonocardiaceae > Saccharothrix > Saccharothrix sp. NPDC042600. Next base: position 27,271 of record NZ_JBEZBW010000042.1, read on the forward strand.
GCGCAGGCCGGTGGCGCTGTTGAGCCGGTTGCGCAGCTCGACGGCCATCAGGGAGTCGAACCCGAGCTGCTTGAACGCGTTCGAGCCGCTGATCGAGGTCGGGTCGGGGTGCGCGAGGACGGTCGCGACCTGCGCGCGCACCAGGTCCAGCAGGATGCGGCGCTGCTCGTCCTCGGCCCGGCCGGCCAGCTCGCGGGCCAGCGCCGACCCGGTCGGCCCGGCGGCGGCCCGGCGGCGGCGGGGGACGCGGGCGAGGCCGTGCAGCGGTGGCGCGGGGTGGGTGGCGGCGCGCACGGCGGCCACGTCGATCGTGACGGGCACCAGGTGCGGCTGCCCGGACCGGCACGCGGCGTCGAACAGGGCCAGGCCGTCGGCGACGCTGTGCGCGAGGAGGCCGCCGCGGGCCAGCCGCGCCAGGTCGGCCTCGCCGAGGCTGTGGGACATCGCGCCGTCCCGGTCCCACAGGCCCCAGGACAGCGCGGTGGCCGCTTGACCGTGCGCGTGGCGGTGGGCGGCGAGGCCGTCGAGGAAGGCGTTGGCCGCCGCGTAGTTCGCCTGGCCGGCCGTGCCGACGATGCCCGCGACGGACGAGAACAGGACGAACAGCTCGACGTCCCCGGCCAGCTCGTGCAGGTTGAGGGCCGCGTCCACCTTGGGGCGCAGGACGGTGTCCAGGCGTTGCGGGGTGAGGGCCGCCAGCACGCCGTCGTCCAGCACGCCCGCCGCGTGGACCACGCCCACCAGGGTCGGCAGGGTGGCCAGCAGGGCGGCCAGGGCGTCCCGGTCGGCGGCGTCGCAGGCCACGACGTCCACGACCGCGCCGGCGGCGCGCAGTTCGTCGGCCAGGTCGAGCGCGCCGGGCGCGTCCGGGCCCCGGCGGGAGGTCAGGACCAGGTGGCGGGCGCCGTGCGCGGACACCAGGTGGCGGGCCAGTTCGGCGCCCAACCCGCCGGTGCCGCCGGTGACCAGCACCGCGCCGGTCGGGTCGAACAGGCGGGCGTCGGAGGCGGCGGGCTCGTACGCGGCCAGTCGGGGCACGGACACCGCGCCCGCGCGGACGGCCAGTTGCGGCTCCCCGGTGCCGATCGCGGCGGCCAGCGCCCGGTCGGACTGCTCGGCGCCGTCGGTCTCGATGAGCACGAACCGGTCCGGTTGCTCGGTCTGCGCCGACCGGACCAGGCCCGCGGTGGCCTGCCCGGCCAGGTCGCCGGTGGTGACGACGGCGAGCCGGCCGTCGGTGGCCTGGAGCTTGGCCAGCGTGGCGGCCAGGGAGGCGCGCACGGCCTCGGCGGTGTCGCCGGGCCGGACGCGGAACACCTCGACGTCGGTGTCGGCGGCGGAGGTCGCGACCGGCACCCACTCGGTCCGGTAGAGCGCGGGCGCCGGCCCGGACACGGCCGTCGCCACCGGCCGCACGGCGACCGCGTTCGCCGACAGCACCGGGCCGCCCTCGTCGTCGTAGGCGGCCACGCGGAACGCGTGCTCGCCCGCCGGGGTGAGGTGGACGCGCAGGGCCGACGTGCCGGCCCGGTGCAGCCGCACCCCGCGCCACGAGAACGGCAGCCAGGCCTGGCCGGGGCCGCCGTCGAGGTCGAGGACCATCGGGTGCAGGGCCGCGTCGAGCAGGGCCGGGTGGACGCCGAAGCGCACCGCGCCGACCTCCTCCTCCGGCCGCAGCGCGACCCGCGCGAACAGCTCGCCGCCGCGCCGCCACACCTCCTGCACGCCCTGGAACGCCGGGCCGTAGCCGAAGCCGCGCGCCAGCAGCCAGCCGTAGAAGTCGTCCACCTCGACGGGTTCCGCGCCGGCCGGCGGCCACTGCCCGACCGGGGCCGGGACCGGGGTCTCGTCGGGGGTCAGCACACCGGAGGCGTGCGAGGTCCACTCCTCGCCCGGGGCGTGGTCGGCGGGCTGGGAGTACACGCCGAACTCGCGCCGGCCGTGCTCGTCGGGCCGGCCGATCCACACCTGGAGGTTGACCGGGCGCCGCGCGAGGACCAGCGGGGCCTGGAGGGTCATCTCCTCGACCACCGCGCACCCGGTGTGCCGCGCGGCCTGGGCGGCCAGTTCGAGGAACGCGGTGCCCGGCAGCAGCACGGAGTCCGCCACGGCGTGGTCCGCCAGCCACGGCTGGGCCTGCGGCGACAGGCGGCCGGTGAGCACCAGCCGGTCGGTGTCGGTCACGCCGAGGACCGCGCCGAGCAGCGGGTGCGCGGCGGAGGTGAGGCCGGCCGCGCCGACGTCCCCGCCGCCCGCCGGGCGCAGCCAGTAGGAGCGGCGCTGGAAGGCGTAGGTGGGCAGCTCGACGGTCCGCGCGCGCGGGAAGAACACCGAACCGTCCACAGCGGACCCGGCGGCGAACAGCCGGCCGAACGCCTCCGCCGCCGTGCGCCGCTCGTCGCGCTTGGCCCGGGTGAGCGGGATCGCGGTGTCCGGCACCAGCGCCGACAGCACCGCGTCCGGCCCGATCTCGACGTAGGTGGTCACACCGGTCACCGCGGCCACGGCGTCGGCGAACCGGACGGCCTCGCGGACCTGGCGCGGCCAGTAGTCGGCGGTCGGGGTGTAGGGCCGGCCGGTGACGGTCGAGACCAGCGGGATCTTCGGCTCGTGGTGGGTGATGCCCTCGGCGACCGTCCGCAGCTCGTCGAGCATCGGTTCCATCAACGGCGAGTGGAAGGCGTGCGACACCGTGAGCCGCTTGGTCTTGTGGCCCTGTGCCGCCAGCTCGTCGGCCGCTTGGAGGACGGCCTCTTCCTCGCCGGACAGGACCAGGGAGGCGCGGGTGTTGACGGCGGCGACGGCGACCCGGTCGGACAGGAAGGGCGCGACCTGGTCCTCGGTGGCCTGGACGGCGACCATCGCGCCGCCCCGCGGCAACGCCTGCATGAGCCGGCCGCGCGCGGCGACCAGCTTCGCGGCGTCTTCGAGGGTGAACACGCCGGCGGCGTGCGCGGCGGCCAGTTCACCGATGGAGTGGCCGATGAGGTGGTCCGGGCGCACACCCCACGAGGTGACCAGGCGGTGGAGGGCGGTCTCGAAGGCGAACAGGGCGGGCTGGGTGTAGCCGGTGTCGTGCAGTTCCTCGGTGTTGAGGACCTCGGCGAGCGGCTTCGGAAGGTGCGGGTCGAGGGCGGCGCAGGCTTCGGCGAACGCCTCGGCGAACACCGGGAAGGCGGACAGCTCGGCCCCCATGCCCAGGCGCTGCGAGCCCTGCCCGGTGAACAGGAAGGCGGTCTTGCCGGGGTTCACGGCGGTCGACGGCTCGCTGCCGGACGCGACCGCGATGAGGGCGGCGACGAGTTCGTCCCGGTTCGCGCCCACGACGGCGGTGCGGTGGTCGAAGGCGACGCGGGTGGTGGCGAGGGAGCGGCCGACGTCGGCGATGTCCAGGTCGGGGCGGGCTTCGACGTGGTCGATGAGCCGGCGGGCCTGGTCGCGGACGGCCGCCTCGCTGCGCGCCGAAAGAACCCACGGCACCACCGCCGGCGAGGCTGCGGCCGGCAGCGCGGTTGCGGCCGGTGCGGCCGGGTCGGCTGCGGCCGGCAGTTCGGCGGTGGCCGGGGGTTCTTCGAGGATCACGTGGGCGTTGGTGCCGCTCATGCCGAACGACGACACGGCGGCCCGGCGCGGCCGGTCGGTCGTCGGCCACCGCACGGCGTCGGTCAGCAGCTCCACCGCGCCCGCCGACCAGTCCACCTTCCGCGTGGGCTCGGCGACGTGCAGGGTCCGGGGCAGGACGCCGTGGCGCAGCGCCATCACCATCTTGATCACGCCGCCGACACCGGCCGCCGCCTGGGTGTGGCCGATGTTGGACTTCAGCGACCCCAGCCACAGCGGGGTCTCGCGGTCGCGGCCGTAGGTGGCCAGGACCGCCTGCGCCTCGATCGGGTCGCCCAGCGTCGTGCCGGTGCCGTGCGCCTCCAGCGCGTCCACCTCGGACGGTCGCAGGCCCGCGTCGGCCAGCGCCTGGCGGATGACCCGTTGCTGCGACGGCCCGTTGGGCGCGGTCAGGCCGTTGGACGCGCCGTCCTGGTTCACGGCCGACCCGCGCAGCACGGCCACGACCGGGTGGCCGTTGCGGCGCGCGTCGGACAGCCGTTCCAGCACGAGCATGCCCGCGCCCTCGGACCAGCCGGTGCCGTCGGCGTCCTCGGAGAACGCCTTGCACCGGCCGTCGGCGGACAGGCCGCCCTGCCGGGAGAACTCGGTGAACGTCTCGGGCCCGGACATCACGGTCACGCCGCCGGCCAGCGCCATCCCGCACTCGCCGGACCGCAGCGCCCGCACCGCCAGGTGCAGCGCGACCAGCGACGACGAGCACGCCGTGTCCACGGTCATCGCCGGACCCTCCAGGCCCAGCGCGTAGGCGATGCGGCCGGACGCGACGCTGCTCGCGATGCCGGTGATCAGGAACCCGTCGACGCCGTCGTCCTCGCTGTGCCCGCCGCGCCCGTAGTCCTGCACCGGCACGCCCGCGAACACGGCGGTGTCGCTGCCGCGCAACGACCCCGGGTCGATGCCCGCCCGCTCCAGCGCCTCCCACGCGGTCTCCATCAGCACGCGCTGCTGGGGGTCCATCGCGAGCGCCTCGCGCGGGCTGATGCCGAAGAACTCCGCGTCGAACTCGGCCGCGTCGTGCAGGAACCCGCCCGCGCCGGCCGCCGACGTGCCCGGACCGTCGCCGGCGAACAACGCGGTGAGGTCCCAGCCGCGGTTGGTGGGGAAGTCGCTGATCGCGTCCACGCCGTCGGCGACCAGCCGCCACAGGTCGTCGGGGGAGGCGACGCCGCCGGGGAAGCGGCAGCCCATGCCGACGACGGCGATCGGCTCGTCGTCGCGCGCGGCGACCGCGACCGGCTCGGCCGGCGCGTCCTCGGGGGCCGCGCCCAGCTCGCGGAGCAGGTGGTCGACGACGGTGTCCGGGGTCGGGTAGTCGAAGACGAGGGTCGCGGGCAGGTCGAGGCCGGTCACGGCGCTCAGCCGCCCGCGCAGCTGCACGGCGGTCAGCGAGTCGAACCCCAGGCGGCGGAACGGGGTCTCGGCGTCCAGCGCCGGCGGGGCCTGGTCGCCCAGCACCTCCGCGGTCTCCGCGCGCACCAGGTCGAGCAGCACGTCCGCGCGCTCGGCCTCGGGCGTCGCGAGCAGGCGCGCGGTGAGGTCGGCGCGGACGGCGCAGGTGTCGGCGGCGGTGTCCTCGACCCGGGCCGCGACCACGCACGGCTCGTCGGCGGCCAGCGCCGCGTCCAGCGCGGCGGCCCGGCGTTCGACGGGCAACGGGGTGTGACCGGGCGCGGACCAGGCCAGGGACAGACCGGGCAGACCACGTTCGCGCCGGCGCAGGACCAGGTCGTCGGCCGCGGGGGAGTGCTCACCCGACAGCACGACGAGCCGGCCGGGGTGGTCGGCCAGCGGCGCGGGATCGGTGTCCACGGCGACCACGACATCGGCATCGCCCGGTTCGGCGCCCGGTGCGACGTGGCGGAACTCGCGGACGTCGTGGGCTTCGGCGAGGTGGCGGGCGAGCGCGTCGTCGTGCCCGACGAACGCGACGGCGCCGGTCAGCGCCGTGCCGGGCACCGCGCGCACCGGGCCGTCGGCCGTGTGCAGGGTGCCGTACTCGGCGGTCGCCACGCCCAGCAGGCGGGCGGGCAGGCCGGCGAGCAGGTGGCGGATCGGCGTGCCGGCGGTGGTGCGCGGGATCGCGGCCACCCGGTGGACCTCGGCGGGCAGCGCCACGCCGGCCGCGCGGCAGGCGTCCACCACCGCCGCGCTGTCCACAGTGGACCCGACGATGTAGGCCACGGGACCCTCGGCGGCAGCCGCGTCCACCACACCGGGCACCGCGCGCAGCACGGCGTCGATCTTGTCCAGCCGGACCCGGAGGTCGCCCACGGTCACCACGTCCGCCAGCCGCCCGGTCACCGCCAGGTAGCCGGACTCGTCGCGCCGCGCCAGGTCGCCGGTGCGCCACCAGCCGCCGCGCAGCGCGTCGGCCGTCTCGGCGGCCAGGTTGTGGTAGCCGCCCGACATCACGTTCGGCCCGGAGACCCAGACCTCGCCCTCCTGGCCCGGACCCAGGTCCGCGCCGGTCACCGGGTCCACGACCCGCACGCTCAACCCGGGCAGCGGCAGGCACCTCCGGCGCGGGTCGCCGTCGGGCCAGCTCACCGCGATCGGCCCGGACGTCTCGGTGGTCGCGTAGACGGTCAGCAGGGGCGCGGAGAACGCCTCCTCGAACACGTCGCGCGCCGCCGCCTCCACCGCGCCGACCACGAGCCCCAGCCGCACGCCCACCGCGCCGGGGCGCGGGGTGTCCAGCAGGGCGGCGTGGCTGAGCGGCGTGCCGGCGACCACGGTGCTGCGGTCGTCGGCCAACGCGCGCCGCAGCTCCTCCGGCCCCAGACCGGACGCCAGCCGCACCGACGCGCCCATGGCCGTCGCCGCCACCAGGAACGAGAACCCGGCGTGCACCGGCAACGGCCAGAACAGCCGGTCGTCCGGCGTCAGCCCCAGCTGCACCGCGTACGCCGTCGCCGCCGGCCACAACGCGTTGCGCTGCGTGGACAGCACGCCCTTGCGCGGCCCGGTCGCCCCCGCCGTGTAGGTCAGGAACGCCAGGTCGTCCAGGGTGAGGTCGTCGCGGGCCGGCGCGGACGGCTCGGTCGCCACCAGGCCCTCGAACGAGTGCGCGCCCGGGAAGTCACCGTCCACCACCAGGTTCAGCGGCGACACCCGCGCGGCGCCGGCCGCGTCGGTGATCACCGTGTCCGCGCCGGCGTCCTCGACCAGGCGGGCCAGCTCGGCGTCGGCCAGCGCCGGGTCCAGCGGCACGGCGATGCCGCCCGCCCGCACCACCGCCAGGACGGCCTCCACGGCCGACACGCCGTCGAGCAGGACCACGACCCGGTCCGACGGCCAGACGCCGAGGTCGGCGAGGTGGCCGGCGAGCCGTGCGGTCCGCACGTCCAGTTCGGCGTGGGTCACGCTGCGCCGGGCGTCGGCGTAGGCGGTCCGGGAGCCGGACCGGCCTGCGTTGGACCGGAGCAGTTCGGGCAGGGGCCGGAGCAGGTCGGTGCGCGGCATTGTTCAACAACCTCTTGTCGACAAGGCGAAGCGGGCCGGGGGACGTCAGACGGTGACGGGGAGGTGCATCACCGCGGGCAGCAGCGGGGAGTTGCGCAGGCGCAACGCCTTCGGGTCCGTGGCGAGCTTGATGTTCGGGAAGCGGGTGAACAGCTTGCGCAGCGCCACGGTGACCTCGATGCGCGCCAGCTCCGAGCCCGAGCAGAAGTGCGCGCCGCCGCCGAAGGCCATGTGGGACTTGTCGGCGCGGTCCAGGTCGAACCGCTGCGGGTCGGGGAACTTCTTCGGGTCGTTGCCCGCGGCGGTCAGGTGCAGGTACACCGTGTCGCCCGCGGCCACCTTCGTGCCGCCGATCTCCAGGTCCTCGGTGGCGAACCGGCGGAACCCGTGGTGCACCGAGCCGTGCATGCGCAGCAGCTCCTCGACGGCCACGTCGAACTCGTCGGGGTTCGCGCGCAGCCGCTCCAACGCCTCGGGGTTGTCCAGCAGGGCCAGCGCGCCCCGGCTGATCATGCCCGCGGTGGTGTCGTAGCCGCCCAGCAGCGTGAGCAGGGCGAGGCTCATCACCTCGAACACGGTCAGCTCCGGCTCGCCGTCGGCGTTCTTGGCGTGCACCCAGTACGACAGCAGGTCGTCGGTCGGGTTCTCCGCCTTCTGCTTGCGCACGTCGTTGACGAACATCGACAGCTTCTCGCGCGTGGTGGCGTTGATCTGCTCGTCGCCGCCGAACGCGAGGTCGCACCAGTGCTTGAGCTCGGCGCGGTAGTTCTCCGGGATGCCCAGCACGTCGCAGATGATCGTGATCGGCAGCACGGCGGCGTAGTCGTTGACCAGGTCGCCGCCGCCGGCCGCCTCGATCGCGTCCAGCCGCGCGTCCACGATCTCGTCGACCCGCGGCCGGAACGTGTCGACGTTGCGGGGCAGGAAGGTGAAGTTCACCATCCGCTTGAGGCGGGTGTGCTGCGGCGGGTCGGTGGTGACGATCGTGCCGGTCGCCTCGCCCTCCGGGAACCGCTTGGTGGTGAAGGTGTCCGGGTTGGCGTACTCGCGCGGCCGGGCCAGGCGCTTGTCGCGCAGGCCGGCGTGCACCTCGTCGTAGCCGGTGACGATCCACGCGGGGTCCTGGTCGTCCAGGCAGATCCGGTGGATCGGACCTTCCCGGTGCAGCGCGGCGTACAGCGCGTAGGGCGCGTACGGGGAGGAGTAGTAGTCGTCGTCGAGCGGCATTTCATGCCCGTGCACGGGGCACTTGTCCGTCATGTCATCCTCGCTAGGGAAGTCTTGGCCGGCGCGGACCGCGCGCGCAGCCCATGCTGCGCGCGACCGCTCCACGGTCGGGTAATCGCCGGGGTGGGCGGGGGCGGTCAGCCCACCAGCGCGGGGACCTGGATCGCGGCGTCGTGCTCCAGGATCCGTTGCTGGAGCTCCTGGAGGCCGCGCCCCGGTTCGAGGCCGAGGCCGTCGATGAGCGCCTCGCGGGTGCGGCGGTAGACGCGCAGCGCGTCCGCCTGCCGCCCGGACCGGTACAGCGCCAGCATGAACTGCAGGCACAGCCGTTCCCGCATGGGCTCGGTCGCGGTCAGCACCTCCAGCTCGGGGGTGATCTCGCGGTGCCGGCCGCAGGCCAGCTCGGCGTCGAGCCGGTCCTCCAGCGCGGAGAGCCGCTCGTCCTCCAGCGCGGTCAGCTCGGACCAGCAGATGCCGGTCTCCACGAGGTCGGCCAGCGCGCGCCCGCGCCACAGCGACAGCGCCTCGCGCAGCCGTTCGGCGCCGAGGGCGTGCGCGCCCTCGGAGATCGCGGAGCGCCCGTCGCGCACCAGCGAGCGGAACACGAACAGGTCCACCGCCTGGACGTCCACCCGCAGCTGGTAGCCGGGGCGGTGGGTGCGCAGGAGGGGTGTGGTGGTCGGATCGGTGTTGGCGGCGAGCATCCGGCGGATGCCCGACACGGCGTTCTGGACCATCTTCCGGGCCGTCGGGGGCGGGTTGCCCTCCCACATGGCCTGGAGGATCTGGCTGGTCGGCACGACCTTGTTCGCGTGCAGCAGGAGGTAACCGAGGATCGCGCGCTGCTTCACGCCGCCCAGTTCGAGCTGGGCGCCGCCGTCGACGACCTCGGTGCTCCCGAGAACGGAGAACTTCATGGACTCACTCCCGAGATAAGCCGGAACCGCGTAAGAAGCACATCGGAGCTTCCCACTTCCGGCAACTGCCGGGACACCCCTAGGTAGGTGGGGGGAATTCCTAGGGGCATGGCACGGGCATTCCGGTCGATCCGGCCGGCACCTGGTCAGCCATTGTGCGCCCACGGTCGGGTGTGACGGTTTCACATAAGCGCGGTGAGCGGGTCACGGTGAACTGGTGAGCGAGGTCCGGAGGGCGTTCGGGTTAATTAACGCGGCCGGTGGGAAGGGGCTTCGCGATAAGGGCTGAGCCGTGCACGCCACGTGCTGCGATGGTGCTCCGAACGGGTTACCGGGAGGTGCCGCGGGTGTCCTGCGGGAGTCCGGTAGGAGGCCGCCCGGGGATCCACGGAAAGTGACCGGGGTGATCGCTGGAGGTGAGTATGAGTATTTCACGGGTGGGCTGTGACGAAACGGCGGGTGATGGATGAGGGGCGGCCTTGTCGCGGAACCCGCCGATCGAGCACCTTTTGTGTCGAACGTCGCCCACCACACCGAGCGAACTTCCCCGCGAGGAGACTTCCCATGCCGATCATCGCGAATGAGATTGTCCGGTCGTTCTTCTTCGAGGGCGCCGAGGCGCCCGCGGCCGGCGCGCTCTCCGTGGACGTGCTGGACAGCTGGACCAACACCGGCATCGCCGCCGTCCGCCCGACCACGATCAGCTGGAGCGAGGGCCAGAGCGGCTCGTGCTACTGACCGCACCTCCCGGGCGCGCCCACCGCATGCCGCCGGTGGGCAGCGCCCCCGCAACGGCCACCCGACCACCACGCGAGCCGACCTCCGGGCGGCCTCGCCGCGACGCCGAGGGCGGCGCGATCCGACACCGCGGAGCAGACCTGATGTCCGAGACCGAGTTGTGGATCCGCCGGTTCCACCCCGCCGACGACGCGGCCACCCGCCTGCTGTGCCTGCCGCACGCCGGGGGCTCGGCCGGCTACTTCTTCCGCGTGGCGCAAGAGCTCTCCCCCGAGATCGACGTGCTCGCCGTGCAGTACCCCGGCCGGCAGGACCGGCAGCGCGAGCCCGGGCTCACCTCCGTCCACGAGCTGGCCGACCGCCTGGTCGCCGCGGTGCTGCCGCTGGTGGACCGGCCGGTCGCGCTGTTCGGCCACAGCATGGGCGCGACGCTCGGCTTCGAGGTCGCGCGCCGGCTGGAGGGGCTGGGCGTCCCGCCCACCGCGTTGTTCGCGTCCGGCCGGCGCGCGCCGCACCGGCGGCGGCTCGAACGCGTCCACCTGCGCGACGACGCCGGGCTGATCGCCGACGTCCGCGCGCTCGCGGGCACCGACTCCGCGCTGCTGGACGACGAGGACGTGGTGCGCATGGTGCTGCCCGCGATCCGTTCCGACTACACCGCGGCCGAGACCTACGAGTACCGGCCCGGCCCGCGGTTGACGTGCCCGGTCGTCGCGCTGGTCGGCGACGCCGACCCGAGGGTGACGCTGGAGGAGGCGGAGGGCTGGCGCGAGCACACCGACGCGTCCTTCGACCTCGCCGTCCACCCCGGCGGCCACTTCTACCTCAACGACTCGATGCCCGGGATCCTGCACCGGATCAGGGCCCACGCCCGTGCCACCGACCGCGAGGCCGTGTGACACCAGTCGCGCCGCCAACACAGGGGGTGAGCGGAGTGCCACTGATCGAGAGAGAACACCTGCTGTCCGAGCTGACCGCGCTCCACGCGACCGCGTCGGCGGGCCACGGCCGGGTCGCGCTCGTCGACGGCGGCGTGGCCAGCGGCAAGACCGAACTGGTCAACGCCCTGGCCGAGCGCGCCGCCGCCGACGGCGCGCTGGTGCTGACCGCGGCGTGCTCGCTCGCGGAGAGCGCCATCCCGCTCGGCGTGGTGAACCAGCTGTGCCACGGGGCGGACCTGCGGCCGGCCCTCGCGGCGCGGGACACCGACGCGCCCACGTTGCGCGACGACGACGCGCGGCTGCTGGAGAGCGTGTGCCGGCTGCTGCTCGACCTCGCCGCCGAACGGCCGCTGGTCGTCCTCGTGGACGACGTCCAGTTCGCCGATCCCCTGTCGCTGCAAGCCCTGCTGTACCTCCAACGGCGCATCCGCGCGGCCCGGGTGCTGCTCGTGCTCAGCGGCTGCGTGACCGCGCGGCCCGCCGGCGCCGCGTTCCACGCCGAGCTGACCCGGCAGCCGCACTGCCGGCACCTGCGGCTGCTGCCGCTGTCGCCCGACGGGGTCGGCCGGCTGCTCGCCGAGCGGTTCCCGCCCGAGGTGGCGCGGCGGCTCGCCGGACCCGCGCACGCCCTCAGCGGCGGCAACCCGATGCTGGTGCACGCGCTGGCCGACGACTCCCGCAGCGCGACGGAGTTCCCGGCGGTCGGGGACGCGTTCGTGCACGCGGCGCTGGCGTGCCTGCACCGCAGCGACCCCCGGCTGCTCGACGTGGCGCGCGCGGTGGCCGTGGCCGGCCCGCGGGCGTCCACCGGGCTGTGCGCCGCGCTCGCCGACGTCACGCCGGCCGCCACCCGCCAGGCCGTGACCGCGCTCGCCGACGCCGGCCTGGTCGACGGCCACGAGTTCCACCACCCCGCCGTGCGCGCGGCGGTCCTGGAGGACTGCCCGCCGGGCGTGCTGAAAGCGTTGCGGCACAAAGCGGCCCTGCTCCTGCACGATGACGCCGCGCCGGCCGTCGAGGTCGCCGAGCACCTGGTCGCCGTGGGCGAGCCGGTCGAGCCGTGGGCCGTGCCGGTGCTCGTCGCGGCGGCGGCCGAAGCCGCCGTGGAGGACGCCACCGCGCACGCCGTGGACTGCCTGGAACTGGCCCTCGCGTCCACCGGCGACCCGCGCGAGCGGGCGGCCGTCGAGGCCGGGCTGGTCCGGCTGCACTGGCGGTCCAAGCCGTCCAGCGTCCTGCGGCACCTGCCGTCCCTGCTGGACGCGGCCCGCGCGGACCTCCTCGACGGGCGGGACGCCCTGCTGCTGGCGCGCTCCCTGGCCTGGCACGGCCGGCCCGACGACGCCGCGGCCGTGCTGGCGGGCCTGGACGAGCTGGCCGAACACCCCGATCCGGAGGTCGCCGCCGACCACCGCGCCACAGCGGACTGGCTCCGCCACTGCGACCCCGACGGCCCCCGGACCCGCGCCGACCACCCGGCCGCCGACCGGTTCGCGTTGGACCGCGCCGAGGAGGTGCTCCAGCGCGCCCGCCCCGGCGACTCGGTGCTGGTCGCCGTCTGGGCCGCCCTGCGCGCCCTGATCACCGCCGACCGGCTCGACCGCGCCGAGGACTGGTGCGAGCGCCTGCACGAGGAAGCCGACCGGCGCGACCTCGCCAGCTGGCGCGCCGTGCTGTCCGACGTCCGGGCCGACACCGCGTTGCGGCGCGGCGACCTCGCGGCGGCCCAGCGGCACGCCCGTCACGCGCTGACGACCCTGTCCGCGGCCTCCTGGGGCGTCGCGATCGGGTCGCCGCTGCACCACCTCGTCCTCGCGGCGACCCTGACCGGCCGGCTCGACCAGGCCGACGAGGCGCTGCGCCACCCGACGCCCCCGGCGCTGCGCCGAAGCCTGTTCTGGCCGCGGTACCTGCGCGCCCGGGGCGTCCACTACGACGCCGCCGACCGGCGGCAAGCCGCCCTCGCCGACTTCCGCGCCGCCGGGGAGCTGGCCGTGCGCTGGGACGCCGACGACCCGGCCGACCTGCCATGGCGGGTGGACCTCGCCCGCGTGCACGTCCGCGCGGGCCGACCGGAGCCGGCGCGGGAACTGGTCACCGAGCACCTCGCCCTGCCCGGCGCGGACAGCCCGCGCGCCAGGGGCATGGGCCTGCGCGCGCTGGCGTCCGCGTGCGCGCCCAAGCAGCGCCAGGCGATGCTGTGCGAGGCGATGGACCTGCTGCACGCCAGCGGCGACCGGCACGAGCTGGCGCACGCGTTCGCCGACCTCAGCCAGACCGGCCAGGCGCTCGGCGAGTTCGGCCGCGCCAAGATGATGGGCAGGCGCGCCCTCCAACTCGCCGAGGGCTGCGCCGCCGGGTTGCTGCGGCAGAAGTTGCAACCGCTCCACGACGCGCTGGACGAGCGCGACGGAGGCGCGGAGGACGGGCTCGCCGCCCTGAGCGACGCCGAGCGGCGCGTCGTGAACCTGGCTGCCCGCGGTCACACCAACCGCGAGATCGGGCACAAGCTGTTCATCACGGTCAGCACCGTCGAGCAGCACCTGACCAGGGCCTACCGGAAGCTGGGGATCAGCAGGCGGACGGACCTGGTGCCGATCGGTCCGACCGAGGAGGTGTTCGCGTGAGGCGGCGCGAACGCGTGCTCGGGCGCGGCGACCCGTTGCCCGACAAGGAAACCACAATGCGATCGGACACGACATGACCGCAGTCGAGTACGAAGGAATCGGCAGGCAGGCGAGTCGACTGGCACACCGGATACTCGCGCTGACCTTCCGGTTCCGCCGCCTCGAACACCCCGACGACCCGTGCGGCGAGCAGCCGTGCGACCAGTGCTACCACACCCACGAGAACCGCGTGCTGCGCTACGTGCTGGCCGGCGAGCCGGTGCACTTCGTGCTGCCCGCGTTCCCCGCCAAGTCGCGCAACCCGGAGAAGGTCGTCGGCTCGCTGCCCGACCTCGGCGAGCGGATCTCCGTGGAGTTCCTTCAGTCGTTCTGCGAGCAGGTGAGCCACTACCACCCGCCGGGCGCGCGCATCCTGATCTGCTCGGACGGCCACGTCTTCTCCGACATCCTGGGCATCCCGGACGACGACGTGACCGCCTACCGCGACGAACTCCAGCGGATCATCGACCAGACCGGCGCCGGTTCGGTGTCGCTGTACTCGCTGGACGACGCGTTCGGCCTGACCGACTACGACCGGATGCGCGGCCTGCTGCTGGAACGGCACGCCACGCCGCTGGACGACCTGCGCGCCGAGGTGCGCATGGATCTCGCCGCGCGGTCGATGTTCAACGGCATGCACCGGTTCATGCTGGAGGACCAGTCGCCGCTGCACCCGGAGATGAGCCGCACCAAGCTGCGCGAGCACTGCAAGGACTTCGCTTACCGGATGATCCAGCGCAGCCGCGCCTGGGGCGACCTGGTGGCCGCGGAGTTCCCCGACTCGATGCGGCTGTCGATCCACCCGCAGCCCCGGCACGCCGAGAAGATCGGCTTCCACCTCATCCGCACCAGGGACAGTTGGCTCACCCCGTGGCACGGCGTCGTCGTGGACGACGGCACCACGATGACCCTGGTCAAGCGCGCCCAGGCGGAGCGCGACAACGCGTCGCTGATCTGGCGCAACGGCCGGCCGAGCCACTACGTCAACCCCGAGTTCCCGCCGGAGGAGATCGCGTCATGACCAAGGCACACGAGCTGCGCGTCGAGGAGACGCCGTTGTCGCCGTTCGGCCGGCTGGTGACCGCCGACGGCCCCGCGGACCTGCGCGACATCCACCCGTCGGTGCTGGAGCGCTGGACGGTCGAGTCCAAGGTGGTCGTCCTGCGCGGGTTCCCGTTGCTGGACAAGGAGGACCTCGTCGACTACTGCGCGCGGTGGGGCGAGGTGCTGCACTGGGACTTCGGGGCCGTGCTGGACCTGGTGGTCCAGGAGGACCCGAAGAACTACCTGTTCAGCCGCACCGACGTGCCGTTCCACTGGGACGGCGCGTTCGCCGAGCAGGCCCCGCGCTACTTCCTGTTCCAGTGCGTCGAGGCCCCGGTGGCCGGTGGTGGCGGCGAGACCGTGTTCTCCGACAGCGTCGAGGTGCTGCGGCGCACACCCGCCGACCTGGTGCGCGAGTGGGCGGGCACGCGGGTCACCTACCGGACGGAGAAGCTCGGCTACTACGGCGGTGAGACGGTGTCGCCACTGCTGGCCGAGCACTCCGGGACCGGCGAGACGATCCTGCGCTACGGCGAGCCGCTCGACCCCGAGCGCTACCGCAACCCGGTGTGGGTGGAGATCGAGGGCAAGTCCGATGTGGACGCCCGGGCGTTCATGACCGACCTGCGCGACCGCATGCACCACCCGGAGGTCTGCTACCACCACGAGTGGCGGGACGGCGACATCGTCGCGGTGGACAACCAGGCGCTCCTGCACGGCCGCAACGCGTTCCGCGGCAACTCCTCCCGGCACCTCCAGCGCATCCAGATCCTCTAGGAGCAACCCATGACCACGACCGAGAGCCCGCGCTCACCCGTCACCGAAGCCGTCCGGCGGCCCCGGCCCACCCCGCTGCGCAAGCTGGACTGGTCGCTGCGCATCCGCCGTGTCGAGTTCTTCCCGGTGTGGCTGTCGGTGATGCTCGTCCCGGCGCTGCTGTCGGTCGACACGGCCGCCGATCTGCTGTCCGGCACGTTCGCGCTGACCCTGGTCACCGTGCTGGCCGTCGTGCACGTGGCCGACATGGTGAACACGCTCGCCGACCGCGAGGTGGACGCGACCTACAAGTCGCGCCTGTCCGAGGCGGTCCACGGGCTGGGCGTGCGCAACGTCCGGTGGCAGATCGGCGTCACGGTCGTGGTCGGGGCGGCGTTGGCCGTCGCCCTCTCGGCGCGCACCGGGCACTGGGACCTGCTGCCGCTGATCGCGGCGGAGACCGTCCTGGTCGCCCAGTACTCGGTGCCGCCGCTGCACTTCAAGACCCGCGGCGTCCTCCAGCCGCTCATCGCGGTCGTCATCATCATCTGGATCCCGATGGCGATCGTGGTGCGCGCGCTGGGCGGCGACCCCGACTGGCCGCTGGTGGCCACCGTCGCCGGCGTCGGCGCCGCCCTGATCGGCGTCATCGTCGTGAACACGGCCGAAGACCTGCCCGAGGACCGCGCGCACGGCATCCGCACGTCGGTCATCGCCCTGGGCCTGCCCCGCGCGATGGTGTTCGCGACGGGCATGGTCGGCGGTGGCGGCGCGGTGGCCCTGCTGGGCCTGCTGGCCGAGGGCGGCCCGACGCTCGGCCTGCTCGCGCCGGCCGCCGCGCTGGGCTTCGCCGCGTCCCACGTGCTCGGCACCGCCCGCCTGGTCCGCCGGGTGTCCGAAGTGGACGGCCTGGCCCGGCTGCGGCCCCGGGCCAAGCTGGTCCCGGTCCAGGTGGCGACCACCGGCTGGGCGACCGTCATCGCCGCCGCTTTCGTGCTCGCCGGCCGGTAGAGCACCACAACACCCCCCCCGGAGGTAGACCCCCATGTCCGTCGAAGAGGTGCGCGCGCCCGCGGCACCCCCCACCCCGTTGTCGGCCGGCCGCCGGCTGCTGTACTCGATCCGCATCCGCCGCGTCGAGTACCTGGCCGTCATGCTGGCGATCTACTCGATCCCCACCCTGCTCTCGGTGGAGTCGGCGAGCACGCTGGCCACCCTGGACTTCGCGCTGGTCATCGTGATGGCCCTGTCGGTCATGCACTTCATCGACATGACCAACGCGTACGCGGACCGCGACGTGGACGCCGTCTACAAGACGCGCCTGTCCGAGGCCGTGTACGGCTTGGGCCTGCGCAACGTGCGGGTGCAGATCGCGGTGACCGGCGTCGCCGTCCTGGCCCTGGCGACCTACCACACGTTGCGCACCGGCAACTGGGACCTGCTGCCGCTGGTCGCCTTCACCCTCTACATCGGCGCCCAGTACTCGATCCCGCCGATCCACCTGAAGAACTCGGGCGTGCTGCAGATCCCCGGCCTGGCCGCGGTGCTGCTGTGGCTGCCGATGCTGATCGTCGTGCGCTCCATCCCCGGCGACCTCTCGTGGCCGCTGCTGGCCGTGATCGTCGGCTTCGGCCTGAACCAGGTCGGCATCGTCATGGTCAACACGGCCGAGGACTGGCCGGAGGACGCGGCCTTCGACATCAACACCTGCGTCCGGGCGCTGGGCCTGACCCGGGCGATGGCCGTGGCCACGGGCCTGATCGCGGTCGGCGGCACCACGGTGTGCGTGGCCGTGCTGTCGCTGGGCGGCTTCACCTGGGGCGCGGTGCCGATGGTCGCGGCCATCGCGTTCGCCCTGTTCCACGTGTCGGGCACCTGGCGAGGCGTGCGCGGCAAGTCCCTGGAGGACGCCCTGGCGTTCCTGCGCCCCCGGGCCAAGTTCGTCCCGCTCCAGGTGGCTTCCACCGGGTGGGGCACGGTGATCGCGGCAGCCTTCGTGCTCGCGGGCTGACCATTCTCGATGGAGGAACCATGGAGCGCTTGGCGTTCTCCTGCTACGTCTTCACCCCCGGCGGGCGACTGCTGCTGACCATGCGCGGTCACGCGAAGCGCACCTGGCGGGGCGTCTGGACCAACACGTGCCACGGCCACCCCGCCCCCGGCGAACCGGTCCCGGACGCGGTGGTCCGCACCCTGCGCGCGGAACTGGGCCTGGCGACCCCGGTCCCGGAACTGGTCCTGCCCGCGTCGAGGTACCGCGCGGTGCGGGAGGGGTCGGTGCTGGAGGAGGCGGTGACCCCGGTGTACCGGGTGGTCACCGACGCCCGGCCCACGCCGGACCCGTTGGAGGTGGGCGATTTCGAGTGGGTGGACTGGTTGGACTTCGTGTACGCGGTCCGGACGAACGAGGTGTCGGTGTCACCGTGGTGCAGGCTCCAGGTGGCCGAGCTGGCGGCGTTGGGCGACGACCCGATCCGATGGCCGGTGGCCGAGGTGGAAAACGCACTCAAAGCCGCCGGCTGACCACAGAGCAACCGGCACCTTTCCGCGCAAAGCACGACGCTCGTCGCCGCGCAAGCGGCATTCGCCGCGCAGCGGCGTGCTTTTGGTTCGGGCTCCCAGCCACAAGGGGCCTTCGTGTTCCCCACCGTATGACCTGCCCGAAGGGCTACCACACTTTTCGGGGGTCGGGCCAAAAAGTTTTGCGAGGAACGAGCAAAAGTTTTTCGACCGACCCCGGCAATCTGTGGTTGGCTCCGCCAGGTCATGCGGTGGGGAACACGCAGGCCCTTCCCCCCACTGGAGGCCTCCCGGCCGCTTTTATCTTTAGAGCGCTTCGCGCGACGCGCGAAGCGCTCTCAAGCGCGAAGCGCGTTCATCCTTAGTTAGCGCGGAGCGCGTCCTGCTAGGACCCGCGAAGCGAGGGCTTGAGAGCGTCAGCGTTCAGTCCAAAGCGAAAAGAGCCTCGCCGGCGGGCGAGCCACCAAAGATGACACAACTGCCAAAGCGGGGGCTTCCTGCTTGTGTCATCTCCGCATGGCCCGGCAAAGCCGACCACATTTTCCCGGGGTTGGTCGAAAAACTTTTGCTCGTTCCTCGCAAAACTTTTTGGCCCAACCCCGGGAAAATGTGGTAGCCCTTCGGGCGGGCCATACGGAGATGACACAAGCAAGAAGCCCGGCTTGGGTTGTGTCCTCTCCGGTGGACTGCCCGTTTGCGGCTTCGCCGCCGCCGGGGCGTTAGAGCCAGCCGTTGTCGTGAGCTACTCGGAAGGCTTCGGTTCGGGATGCGACTCCCAGTTTGCTGACCGCGGCTGTCAGGTAATTGCGGACCGTTCCCGCCGACAGGTGCGTCTTCGCGGCGATCGTGGAGACCGGGGTGTCGTATTCGGCGAGTCTGAGCACCTCGACCTCTCGTGGGGTCAGGGGGCACTCCGGCGCGGTCAGGGCGTCGGCGGCCAGGCCCGGGTCCACGTAACGGCCGCCGTCGTGGACCCGGCGGATCACGTCGGCCAGGGTGCCGCCGGGGGAGCCCTTGGGCAGGTAGGCCTTGGCGCCGGCGTTCAGGGCCACCTGGAGGTGAGTGGGTCTCGCGTGGCCCGTCAGGATGACGACCGCGCAGGTGGGCAGGGAGCGCTTCAGTTCCGCCGTCACCTCCAGGCCGTCCATCTTCGGCATCTCCAGGTCCAGCACCGCCACGTCCGGGCGGTGGGCGGCCGCGGCGTCCACCGCCGCTCGGCCGTCCTGGGCCTGGGCCACGACCTCGATGTCGTCTTCCAGGGACAGCAACGCGGCCAGGGCGGTGCGGATCAGGTCCTCGTCGTCCGCCAGCATCACCCGGATCACGTGTCCGCCCGCACGATCGCCTCCAGCGTGAACATGCCGTCCTCCCTCCAGGTGCGCAGCGTGCCGCCCACGTCGCCCAGCCGGTCGGCCAGGCCCCGCAGGCCGCTGCTGCGCTCGTCCGGGGTCGCGTCGGCGGCGCCGTCGTTCACCACGGTCAGGCGTGCGCCTGCATCCTCTCGGACGACCTCGATCGTGCACCAGTCGGCCTTGCTGTGGCGCATCACGTTGGTGCCCGCCTCCCTGAGCACCGAAACCAGCGGCGCGGCGAGGGACGGGGGCAGGTCCTCGTCCGGTTGGGTGACCGTGCAGCGGACGCCGGAGGAGCGCAGCACCTGGGCGACCGCCAGGACCTGGTCGCGCAGGTCGACCCGGCGGTAGCCGTGCACGACCTCGCGCATCTCGGTCAGCGCCGCCGCCGCGAGGGCGCGCACCTCGTCCGCCTCGCGGCTGGCCCGCTCGCCGTCCACCAGGGCCAGGCGCGAGGCCAGTTCCGCCTTCAGCGCGATGACCGAGAGGTTGTGCCCCAACAGGTCGTGCACGTCCCGGGCGAAGCGCAGCCGTTCCTCCGACGCCGCCAGCCGGGTCAGGGCGTCCCGGCCTTCCTGCGCCTGCACCAGGAACGTCCAGCCCCACAGGTGCAGGGCGTTCCACGCGGCGACCGACAGTCCCAACGCGACGGTCACGCCGACCTCGCCGAGCACGTCGCCGTCGAAGAACCAGGCGGACAACGCCGCGACGCCGACCGTGCCGGCCATCAGCGCCACCGCCGACCACGCGTGGAGCAGCAGCGGGGCCACGCCGACGATCGCCGCGCCGACGAACGTCCACGTCTGCCACTGCGGCACGCCCACCGGGCCCACCAGCGGGATCGACAGCACCGCCGCCGCGCCGAACGCCATGAGGAGCTTGTTCCCGGCCGCCGCGGGCAGGTTCGGGGTGACCGACCGGTAGAGGGCGCCGCCCAGCGCGGCGGTGAAGGCCAGGAGGCCGACCGCGCCGAGCACGTTGCGCACCAGGTCCGGTTCCCGCCGCAGACCCAGGCCCGCCAGCACCAGGCACACCGCGACCCCGCCGGCGATGCCGACGATCGTGAACAGCCGCGCCCGCCGCATGCGCGGGTTCGACAGGGCGTCTGCCGGAGCGGCGATCACCCGCATGAGGCTAGCGGACCGGAGTGCGACGACCATCAGTGCCGAGGCTCCCAGCGGAAGTACTTCGCGGTCACGGCCGCGCCGATGACCAGCCACACCAGCAGCGCGCCCAGCCACGGCAGCGCGTGCAGCGTGGTGCCCGCGAAGCCCAGCGCGGCGCCGTCGCCGCCGATCTCGTAGCCCAGCCAGCTCGTGCGCAGGATCTCGGTGAACGGGCCCATCGGCAGGAACGACGCGATCCGCTCGACGCTCTCCGGCAGCGCCCCCAGCGGCACCAGCACGCCCGGCGCCATCAGGAACACCAGCATGGACGGCAGGGTGGTCAGCATCGCGGCCTCGGAGCTGCGGGTCACCGCGGACAGCGCCGCGCCGAACGCGGCCAGCACGGCGGCCCCGAGCAGCATCGCCACCAGCATCGTCACCGGGTTGGCCGGCACCGGCATGTCCAGCACGACCACGCCGTAGGCCACCAGCAGGGCGGCCTGCACCAGGAACACCAGGATGGTCGCGCTCGCCGCGCCGATCAGGATCGTGCGGTCGGACGGGATGCCCGCCCGCAGCCGCTTGAGCACCATCTCCTGCCGCCGCGACGCGTACGCCGTGGTCAGGTGGTGGTGCACGCAGAACACCGCGACCATGCCGATCACGCCGGACATCCGGGCGACGCCGCTCTCCGTGTCGTACCCGCGCCCGCTGACCAGCAGGACGCCCACGACCAGCGGGGTCACCACGGACAGCATCGTCGCGGTCAGGTTGCGGCGCAGGAGCAGCAGCTCCATCCGCACCATCGTGGCCATCTGGGCGTACAGGCTCGGTCCGCCGGGCCGGGTGATCGTCTGGGTGCTCATCGGGAGGCCTCCGCGGGCTGGTCGGTGGTGGCGATGTCCATGAACACGTCCTCCAGGGACGCGGGCCGGGCGGCGAGGTCGGTCAGCGTGATCGCGTTGCCGTTCGCCCACGCCAGCAGGTCCGTCAGGTCGGACTGGAGGTCGGTGGAGTGGTAGGTGACGCGGTCGCCGTCCTGGCGCAGCGTCGCGTGGGACAGCTCGGGCGGCGTGCCCGCGGGCAGGTGGAAGGTGATCCGGGCGGGCAGGGCGCGGACGACCTGCTCGGGTGTGCCGACGGTGACGATCTCGCCCGCCTTCATGATCGCCACGCGGTCGGCGAGGTTCTCCGCCTCCTCCAGGTAGTGCGTGGTGAGCAGGACGGTGGTGCCGTCGCGCAGCAGCTCGCGCACGACCTCCCAGGTGCGGCGGCGCGACGCCGGGTCCATGCCGGTTGTCGGCTCGTCGAGGAACAGCAGCTCCGGGCGACCCAGCACGGCCAGCGCCAGCTCCAGCCGCCGGCCCTCGCCGCCGGAGAGCTGCTCGACGGCGACGCCCGCCTTGTCCGACAGGCCCACCATGTCCAGCGCCTCGTCCGCCGGGCGCGGGCCCGCGGTGAGGTTGCGCCACAGGTCGACGGTCTCCAGCACGGTCAGCGACCCGCTGAACCCGCCCTTCTGGAGCATCACGCCGGTGCGGGGGCGCAGTGCGGCGCGGTCCCGGATCGGGTCGAGGCCCAGCACCCGCACGGTGCCGGAGGTGGCCTTGTTGAGGCCTTCCAGCACCTCGATGGTCGTGGTCTTGCCGGCGCCGTTCGTGCCGAGCAGGGCGAACAGCTCGCCCCGCCGCACCTGGAGGGAGATCCCCCGCACGGCCTCGAAGGCGCCGTACCGGCACCGGAGGCCCTCGATGTCGATCACGTTGTCGGTCATGGTCCAAGCATGGCGGCGGGTGCCGACAAGGCCCAGAGTCGCGGTGTCACGTGTTGACCCTGAAGATCGCACGGGTCATATGTGAACCCGTTCGGGAATCGTTCGGGAATGGCCCGGTAATCGGCCGTGGTGGCGTGGGGTGGAGTTCCGGCGGTGGCCGTTGCGGGTCGCCGAAAACGCGGTCTAGTTTCGCGGCACGAAACGCCTCTCCGACTTGGAGGCCGCTGTGTCCACTTCCGTCGGAATCCTCGGCACGGGGTCCGCCGTGCCGGCGCTCGCGGTGTCCAACGAGGAGCTGGCGCGGCGCGTGCCGGGCGCGGAGCCGGACTGGGTCGTGCGCAAGACCGCGATCCGCTCGCGCCGGTTCGCCGCCGCCGACGAGGCCACGTCGGACCTCGCCGCGCGGGCCGCCGAACGCGCCCTCGCCGACGCCGGGCTCGGGGTGGACCGCGTCGACTACCTGATCGTCTCCACCTCCACGCCCGACCACCCGCAGCCGCCGACGGCGTGCCTGGTGCAGGACCGGCTGGGCGCCTACGGGGCGGCGTGCTGGGACGTCAACGCGGTGTGCGCCGGGTTCGTGCACGGCCTGGTCACGGCCCGCGCGCTGGTCGCGGACCGGCCGGGCGCGCACGCGCTGGTGGTGGGCGCGGACGTGTACTCGCGCATCCTGGACTTCGGCGACCGGCGCACGGCGGTGCTGTTCGGCGACGGCGCGGGCGCGGCCGTGGTGGGCGCGGTGCCCGCCGGGCGCGGGATCGTCGCGCACGAGCTGGCCAGCCGCGGCGACGCGGCCGAGCTGATCCGCGTGGAGGCGGGCGGGAGCCGGTCGCCGGCGTCCCCGGAGACCGTGGTCGCGGGCGAGCACTTCTTCCGCATGATCGGGCGCGGGGTCAGCGAGATCGTCCTGGCCGAGGTGCCGCCGTTCGTGGACAAACTGCTGGCCAGGGCCGGTGTGTCCGCCGACGAGGTGCGGCACGTCGTGCCGCACCAGCCCAACGGGGTGCTGCTCGGCGAGCTGGTGCGGGCGTGCGGCCTGACCTCGGCGACCACCCACCGCACGGTGGAGGAGTACGCGAACGTCGGCAGCGCCTCGGTGCCCCTCACGCTCGACCACGCCAACCGCGCCGGGCGGCTGCGCGCGGGCGACCTGGTGCTGCTGCTCGGCTTCGGCGGCGGCATGTCGTTCGGCGCGTGCCTGTTGCGCTGGTAATCCCGCAGGTCATTGTCCGGTAATCGCGCGCTGAATTCCGGCTGCGCATTACCGGGCAGTGGTCCTCCGCTGCGTAATGTCGCGACACGGGCTCGTATTCGCATCCCCCGTTCGCTCACCCCTTCGTCCCCCAGGACGGTGTTCATGAAGACTTTGACGAAGCTCGGGGCGTTCGCGCTCGCCCTGGCGCTCGTGTTCGGCAGCGCGTACGTCGTGGGCCGGATCGCCGGCCCGCCGCCGAGCGCGGCGGCGCCCGCTCCGGTGGCAGCGGCGGCGCCCGCGGAGGAGGGCGGCCCCGGCGGGCTGCGGATCTCCCACGAGAGCATGTACCTGAAGGTGCTCACCGACAACTTCCCGGCGGGCGTGCCGCAGACGTTCGCCTTCCAGGTGCTCCAGCACGACGGCACGCCGCTGGTGAAGTACCAGCCGCAGCACGAGAAGCTGATGCACCTGATCGTGGCCAGCCGCGACCTGACCCAGTTCCGGCACATCCACCCCAACCTCGGCCCGGACGGCGTGTGGCGGGTGCCGCTGACCATCCCGGTGGCCGGCGAGTACCGGGTGTTCGCGGACTTCAAGCCGCTGTGGGGCATCCACGGCGAGACGCTCGGCGCGGACGTGTCGGTGTCCGGCGACTACCGGCCGCAGCCGCTGCCCGCGGTGTCGGCCACCTCGGTCGTGGACGGCTACGAGGTGACGCTGGACGGCACCCTCAAGCCGGGCCAGGACGGCAAGCTCACCCTGAGCGTGAAGAAGGACGGCAAGCCGGTCACCGACCTGGAGCCGTACCTGGGCGCGTACGGCCACCTGGTGGCGCTGCGCGACGGCGACCTGGCCTACCTGCACGTGCACCCGGACGGCACGCCCGGCGACGGGCAGACCGCGTCCGGCCCGGAGATCGTGTTCTACGCCAACGCCGACTCCTACGGCGACTACCGGATGTTCCTGGACTTCCAGCACCAGGGCGTCGTGCGCACGGCCGCGTTCACGGTCCGGATCGAGGGCCCGAACCCGCCGCCGCACGGCCTGAGCGAGGAGGCGTTCGCCGCGGCCAAGGCCAAGAACGAGGAGGCCGTGCGCAACGGCGGCCACGGGACGCCCGCCGAGGGGACGACCGGCGGCAACGCGGAGGGGAAGCCCCATGGCCACGGCGGCTGACACGCGGCTGGAGCTGCTGATCGGTGGCATGACGTGCGCCTCCTGCGCGGCGCGCGTCGAGAACCACCTCAACGAGATCGAGGGCGTCGAGGCGACGGTCAACTACGCCACCGAGAAGGCGAAGGTGGTGCTGTCGCTGACCATCCCCGAGGCGGACATCATCAGCGCCGTCGAGGAGATCGGCTACACCGCCAAGCCCGTGACACCACCGGTGTCCACTGTGGACGCGGTGGACCCGGCGGAGGCGGAGGCGGCCGAGCACGACGCCGAGCTGGCGGCGGCCCGGAACCGGCTGTGGATCGTGGCCGTGCTGTCCGTGCCGGTGATCGCGCTGTCGATGTTCTCCCAGCTCCAGTTCGAGTACTGGCAGTGGGCGTGCCTCACGCTGGCCGCGCCGGTCGTGGTGTGGGGCGCGTGGCCGTTCCACCGGGCGGCGTTCGCGAACCTGCGGCACGGCGCGGCCACCATGGACACGCTGGTGTCGGTGGGCACGATCGCCGCGTTCGCCTGGTCGCTCTACACGCTCTTCCTGGGCACCGCGGGCATCCCCGGCATGAAGCACCCGTTCCGCATCACGCTGGAGCGCACGCCCGGCGAGGGCAACATGTACCTGGAGGTCGCGGCCGGGGTGACCCTGTTCATCCTGTGCGGCCGGTACTTCGAGGCGCGGGCGAAGCGGCGCTCCGGCGCGGCCCTGCGGGCGCTGCTGTCGTTGGGGGCCAAGGACGTCACCGTGCTGCGGGACGGCGTCGAGGCGACCGTGCCGGTGTCGGCGCTGGCCGTCGGCGACCTGTTCCTGGTGCGGCCGGGCGAGAAGGTCGCCACCGACGGCGTGGTGGTCGAGGGCTCGTCGGCGGTGGACGCGAGCATGCTGACCGGCGAGTCCGTGCCGGTCGAGGTCGGGCCGGGCGACGACGTGGTCGGCGCGACGGTGAACGCGGGCGGCCGGCTGGTCGTGCGGGCCGGCCGGGTCGGCGCGGACACGCAGTTGGCGCAGATGGCGAAGCTGGTCGAGGAGGCGCAGACCGGCAAGGCCGAGGTGCAGCGGCTCGCGGACCGGGTGTCGGCGGTGTTCGTGCCCGGCGTGATCGCGCTGTCGCTGGCCACCCTGGGCTACTGGATCGGCTCGGCGCAGCCGCTGCCCGCGGCGTTCACCGCGGCCGTGGCGGTGCTGATCATCGCCTGCCCGTGCGCGCTGGGGCTGGCCACGCCGACGGCGCTGCTGGTCGGCACCGGCCGGGGCGCGCAGCTGGGCATCCTGATCAAGGGGCCGCAGGTGCTGGAGTCCACGCGGGCCGTGGACACGGTCGTGCTGGACAAGACCGGCACCGTCACCACCGGCGAGATGACCCTGGTGGACGTCGTGCCGGCGGACGGCGTGACCGACGCCGAGCTGCTGCGGCTCGCGGGCGCGGTGGAGAGCGCGTCGGAGCACCCGATCGCGCGGGCCGTCGTCGCCGGCGCGCGGGACCGGGTGGGCGAGCTGCCGCCGGTCGGCGAGTTCACCAGCGAGACCGGCCTGGGCGTGCGCGGCACGGTGGCCGGCCGGGAGGTCGTCGTGGGCCGGGCCTCGCTCGTCTCGGCGGACCTGCCCTCCGAGCTGGTGTCGGCGCGGGCGTCGGCCGACGCCGAGGGCCGCACGTCGGTCGCGGTCGGGTGGGACGGCGCGGTGCGCGGCCTGCTCGTCGTGTCCGACCGGGTCAAACCGACCAGCAAGGCGGCCGTGGCGCAGTTGCGCCGGCTCGGGCTCACCCCCGTGCTGCTCACCGGCGACAACGCGGCGGCGGCGCGGGCGGTCGCGGCGGAGGTCGGCATCACCGAGGTGGTCGCCGAGGTGCTGCCCGCGGGCAAGGTCGACGAGGTCAAGCGGCTGCAGGGGCAGGGCAGGGTGGTCGCGATGGTCGGCGACGGCGTGAACGACGCCGCCGCGCTCGCGCAGGCCGACCTGGGCATCGCGATGGGCACCGGCAGCGACGTGGCGATCGAGGCGGGCGACCTGACCCTCGTGCGCGGCGACCTGCGGGTGGTGGCCGACGCGATCCGGCTGTCCCGCCGCACCCTGGGCACCATCAAGGGCAACCTGTTCTGGGCGTTCGCCTACAACGTGGCCGCCGTGCCGCTGGCGGCGAGCGGCCTGCTCAACCCGATGCTGGCCGGGCTGATCATGGCGGGCAGCTCGGTGTTCGTCGTCTCCAACAGCCTGCGCCTGCGGCGGTTCAAGGCGTTGGCGGGCAACGAGGTCCCCGCGCCGGCGCCGGCGTCGGCGCCCCGGCCGAAGGTGACCGCCTCTTGACGCGGCTCGCGGGTTCGTCGCGAGCACGTCGTCACCGGAGAGACGGGAACACCCCGATGGCCGAGGCCCCACGGCGGGCCGACGGCGAACCCCAGCTCGTGCTGCTCCACGGGGCGGGCCTCGGCCGCGCGAGCTGGGACGCCGTCGTCGAACGCATCCCCGGGTTCGTCCGGGCCCTCGCCCTGGACCTGCCGGGGCACAACGGCGTGCCGGGGGTCGCCTACGACCACGAGGTCGTGCCCCGCATCGCCGAGTACGTCGCCGAGCGCCTGGCCGCGCTCGGCGTCCACCGGCCGCACGTCGTCGGGCACGCGCTCGGCGGCGCGGTCGCGCTGGAACTGGCCCGGCGCGTGCCGGTCGCGGCGGTCACCGCGTTGTGCGGCGTCGGGTTCCGCACGGTCGGCCACGCGTCCCTGTGCGCGGCCAAGACGCGGGCGATGCTGCGGCTGGTGTCCGCGTTCGCGCCCCGGACGCGGGCCCGGCTGCTGGCGCGGCCGTGGGTGCGCGGGCTCGTCCTGGGCAGCCTGTCGGCCCGGCCGGCGGCGCTGAGCACCGCGGTGGCCGACGTGGCGTCGATGGTGGGCAGCGACCTGCGCGCGCTGGCCCGGTACGCGGGCCGCTACCGGTTCCGCTCGACGGAGGTCGGCGAGACCACGCCGGTGAACCTGGTGTGGGCGGGCCAGGACCGGGTCGTGCCGCGCGGTGACGCGGCGCGCGCCCGGCGCGTGCTGCCCGACGCGTGCCACCTGGTGATCCCCGACAGCGGGCACCTGGTGATGCGCGACGACCCGAACGCGACCGCCGCGGTGATCCACGCCTGCCACCTGAGGCTGTTGCGCGGTAAGCCGTGGCGCACCAACGGGTGCGCGTGAGCGCCAAAGACCGGTAATCGCAGGGGAATCCTTGCGCGAATGCGGTCCGGGAGGGGGAACCGTCCACAGTCGAGCGACGACTACTCAGGTGCCGGAAATCGCAGGAACACAAACCCGCTAAGAGGACTGCACATGGAAATCACCCCGCAGGCTGACAAGGCGTTCGGTGTGGTCGTGGAGGGGTTCGACGCCGAGACCGCGTCGGCCGAGGACATCGCGGCGCTGAAGAAGGCCGTCTACACCAACAAGATCGCCGTGCTCAAGCACCAGGACCTGTCGCCGCACCAGTTCCTGGCGCTGGGCAAGCGGCTGGGCCGCACCGCCGAGTACTACGAGCCGGTCTACCACCACCCGGAGGTGCCGGAGGTCTTCGTCTCCTCCAACGTCAAGGAGACCGACGGCTCGCAGATCGGCGTGCCGAAGACCGGGAAGTTCTGGCACTCGGACTACCAGTTCATGCCGCAGCCGTTCGACATCACCATGATCTACCCGCAGGTGGTGCCGTCCAAGAACCGCGGCACGTACTTCATCAACATGGCGGCGGCCTACGAGCGGCTGTCCGAGGAGCTGAAGCTGGCCGTCAAGGGCACCACGGCGACGCACAGCGTGCTGCGGTACTTCAAGATCCGGCCGACCGACGTCTACCGGCCGATCTCGGAGATCATCGACGAGGTCAACGCCAAGACCCCGCCGGTGATCAGCCCCACCGCGGTCACCCACCCGCACACCGGTGAGACGGTGCTGTACCTGAGCGAGGGCTTCACGCTCTCGGTCCAGGACGGCGACGGCAACGACCGCGCGGACCTGCTGCGGGAGCTGCTGGAGGCGACCGGCCAACTGGACCGGACCTACGAGCACGAGAACATCCACCTGCAGACGTTCGAGAAGGGCGACATGCTCGTCTGGGACAACCGCAGCCTGATCCACCGCGCCCTGCACACGGCGACGCCCGAGCCCGCGGTGTCCTTCCGCGTCACGGTCTACGACGACGAGAACACCGTGGCTTGAGCCGACCACCGGCTCGCTGTGTCCACCGCCCTCGGCGCGAGGCCGCCGTCGGCTTGTCGCGTCGCCTTTCCCGGCGATCGCGCTTTTCGATCGGCGGGAAACGCGGCGCGACGGGCCGACTCCAGGGCGGCCGAGCCGCGCGCCGGAGGCGCGCCATTGGACGCGGTGGCTGAGCCGACCACGGGCTCGCTGTGTCCACCGCCCTCGGCGCGAGGCCGCCGTCGGCTTGTCGCGTCGCCTTTCCCGGCGATCGCGCTTTCGATCGGCGGGATACGCGGCGCGACGGGCCGACTCCAGGGCGGCCGAGCCGCGCGCCGGAGGCGCGCCATTCAACGCAGTGGCTTGAGCGGGAACTCGCGGCGGAGATCCGGTGGTGTGGTGGCCGCCGGATCCCGCCGTGTCCCCGCACGTACCGAGAACTGGGGTGATGACGTGGCAGGGCAGTTGACGGCGGCGAGCATCAGGGCGGATGTCGCCGAGTTGCTCCACCGCAGCCCGGACGAGAGCTTCGACGCGGAGGACCTGTTCGCCGCCGGCCTCGACTCGGTGCGGTTGATGACGCTGGTCGAGCGGTGGCGGGAGGCGGGTGCGGAGGTCGACTTCGTGCGCCTGGCCGAGCGGCCCACGCTCGGCGAGTGGTTGCGCTTGTTGGTGGGTCGGGATGTCTGAGGTGCTGCGGTTGGGCGCCGCGCAGGAGGGGATCTGGACCGGTCAGCAGTTCGACCGGGACAGCCCCGCCTTCAACACCGCCGAGTACGTCGAGGTCCGCGGCCCGGTGGACGTCCCGCTGCTCGTGGCGGCCGTGCGCCGGGCGGTGTCCGAGGTCGAGGCGCTCAACGTCGTGTTCGGCGAGGACGCCGACGGGCGGCCGTTCCAGCGCGTCGTGGAGCGGCCGTGGTCGGTGGACGTGGTCGAGGTCGCCGGGGAGGCCGAGGCGCTGGCGTGGATGCGGGCGGACCTGGCCACGCCGGTGGACCTGGCCTCCGACGTCGTGTTCCGGCAGGCGGTCCTCCGGCTCGGGCCGGAGCACTTCCTGTGGTACCAACGGGTCCACCACATCGCCCTGGACGGGTACGGGCTCTCGCTCGTCGCCCGCCGGGTGGCCGAGGTCTACACGGCGCTGGTGGAGGGCCGTGAGCCGGCCGAGCACACGTTCGGCTCGCTCGCGTCCGTGGTCGCCGAAGACCAGTCCTATGTGGACTCGCCGAGGCTCGCCGCCGCCCGCGAGTACTGGACGGGCAAGGCCGAGGGGCGCGCGGAACCGGTCGTGCTGGCCCGGCGGGCGGGGAAGCTCGCCCGGTCGGTGCACCGCGTGACCGCCGACCTGGACGCCGCCGACATCGCCGCGCTCAAGGACGTCGCACGGCTCGCCGGCGCGATGTGGAGCGAGGCCGTCACGGCGACCTTCGCCGCCTACCTGCACCGGATGACCGGCGCGGCCGAGCTGACCCTGGCGCTGCCGGTGATGTCGCGGCTGGGCTCGGTGTCGCTGCGCGTGCCGTGCATGGTGACCAACGTCGTGCCGCTGTGGGTCACCGTCGAGGACAAGACCACCCTGACCGACCTGACCGCCCAGGTGGCCACCGAGCTGAGGGCCGCGCGACCGCACCTGCGCTACCGCTACGAGCAGCTGCGCCGCGACCTGAAGCTGGTGGCCAGCGAGCGCAAGTTGTTCGGGCCGTCGGTCAACATCATGCCGTTCGACTACGACCTGCGCTTCGCGGGCCACCGGGGCGTCGTGCGCAACGTCAGCGCCGGACTGGTGGAGGACCTGGTCGTCCACGTCTACGACCGCGCGGACGGCAGCGGGCTGCGGCTGGTGCTCGACGCCAACCCGAACTGCTACGACCCGGACGAGTTGACCGGCCACCTGACCCGGTTCCGGGCCTTCCTGCGCGCCGCCTGCGCGGCCCCGGACACCCCCGTCGCCGACGTCGACCTGCTGCTGCCCGGCGAACGCGAGCGCCTGCTGGGGGAGTGGAACGACACCGCCGCGCCGCTGCCGGACGTGACCGTGCCGGAGTTGTTCGAGGCGCAGGCCGCCGCGACCCCCGACCGCACGGCCCTGGTCGCCGGCGACGCCACCCTGACCTTCGCCGAGCTGAACGCCCGCGCCAACCGCCTGGCCCGCCTGCTGGTGGCCTGCGGCGCGGGCCCGGACCGGTACGTGGCGCTGCTGCTGCCGCGCACCTCCCACTCGATCGTCGCGCTGCTGGCGGTGCTCAAGGCGGGCGCGGCGTACGTGCCCATCGACCCCGACCACCCCGTGCAGCGCATCGAGGCGACGCTGGCCGACAGCGAACCCGTCGTCGTCCTCACGACCGGGGCGCTGTGGCACGAGCGGATCCCCGCCCGGGTGGTCTTCCTGGACACCGAACCGGCGGGCCTGCCGGACACGGACCTCCACGCGCCCGTCACGCCCGACGACGCCGCCTGCCTGATCTACACCTCCGGCTCCACCGGCACCCCCAAGGGCGTGGTGGTCGAGCACCGCGGCCTGGTGAACCTGTTCCACCACCACCGCGACACGATGATCCGCCCCGAGTCCGGCGGCGCGGTGCGCAAGGCCGCGCTGTCGGCGTCGCTGTCGTTCGACACGTCCTGGGAAGGCCTGCTGTGGCTGCTTGACGGCCACGAGCTGCACTTCGTGGACGACGACCGCCGCCGCGAGCCGGCCGCGATGCTGGACTACGTCGACCGGCACGGCATCGACTTCATGGACATCACCCCCACCTACGCCGAGGAGTTGCTGGCCGCCGGGTTCCTCGACCCGGCCCGGCACCGGCCCGCCGTGCTGGCGCTGGGCGGCGAGGCGACCGGGCCCGCGCTGTGGAGCGCCCTGCGGGGCACCGGCATGTCGGTCTACAACCTCTACGGGCCGACGGAGTGCACGGTGGACACGCTGTGGTGCCGGTTGGCCGACAGCCCCGAGCCGATCGTCGGCCGGCCGCTGGCCAACACCCGCGCGTACGTGCTGGACGGGCGACGCCGGCTGGTGCCGCCGGGGGTGGTGGGCGAGCTGCACTTCGGCGGCGCGCCGGTGGCCCGCGGCTACCACGACCGGCCCGAGCTGACCGCCGAGCGGTTCGTGGACGACCCGTTCGGGCCGCCGGGCGCGCGGATGTACCGGACCGGCGACCTCGCGCGGTGGCGGCCGGACGGCACGGTGGAGTTCCTGGGCCGCGCGGACGACCAGGTGAAGATCCGCGGGTTCCGCATCGAGCCGGGCGAGGTCGAGGCGGTGCTGGTGCGGCACCCCGCCGTCGCGCAGGCCGCCGTGGTGGCGCGCGAGGACACGCCGGGGATGCCGCGCCTGGTGGCGTACGTGGTCGGCGACGACGCGCCGCCCGCCGAGCTGCGGCGCTTCGCCGCCGAACGGTTGCCCGACTACATGGTGCCGCCCGCGTTCGTGGCGCTGGACCGGATCCCGCGCACCACCAGCGGCAAGCTCGACCGGGCGGCGCTGCCCGCGCCGGACCTGTCGGCGACGGTGGCCGGCCGGACGCCGCGCGACCACCGCGAGGCGGTGCTGTGCGGGTTGTTCGCCGAGCTGCTCGGACTGCCCGAGGTGGGCATCGACGACGACTTCTTCTCGTTGGGCGGGCACTCGCTGCTGGTGGCGCGGCTGATCGGGCGGGTGCGCGCGGAGTTCGGCGTGTCCATCGGCATCCGGACGGTGTTCGAAGCGCCGACCGTGGCGAAGCTCGCGCCCAGGCTGGGCGTGGACACCGGGAGTCCGCTCGACACCCTGTTGCCCCTGCGCGCCGGCGGGAGCGGGCCGGCGTTGTTCTGCGTCGCGCCGGCGACCGGGTTGGCCTGGTCGTTCGCGGCGCTGCTCGCCCACCTGCCGGACCAGCCCGTGTACGGGCTCCAGCCGGTGGCCGACGAGGGGTTCACCTCGATCGCCGACCTGGCCGCGTCCTACGCGCGGCGGGTGCGGGAGGTGCAGCCGTCGGGGCCGTACCGGCTGCTCGGCGCGTCGTTCGGCGGGCTGGTGGCGCACGAGATGGCCGTGGTCCTGCGCGAGCAGGGCGAGGCGGTGGAGCTGGTGGCGCTGCTGGACTCGTTCCCCTTCCCGGACGCGTGGCGGGACCTGCCGCCGGCCGGTGACGACGAGGTGGCGGCGCTGGTCGGCGACCTGGACCAGCTCCCGGTGGTGCGCGGGGCGTTCGCGCGCAACTCGGCGCTGGGCGCGGCGTGGACGCCCCGGCGGTTCGACGGCGAGGTGCTGCTGTTCGAGGCGACCGAGGGCAAGACGCCGGACTGGCCCGGACCTTCGTCATGGGAGTCCCATGTGGACGGCATGGCCGTGCATCGGCTGGTGACCACGCACAACGGCATGGTGACCGCGCGGGCGTTGGCCTGGGTGGGCGCGGTGCTCGCACTGTCGGGCGAGTTGCGGAGGGCGTCGTGAACCGGGAGTGGCTGGGCTTGGGCGCGGTGCTGGCCGCGACCTTCATGACTCAGGTGGACGGGTTCGTGGTCAACGTGGCCAGCCCGTCCATCCAGCGGGACCTCGGCGCGGGGTTCGACCAGATCCAGTTCGTCGGCGCGGCCTACGTGATCGCGTTCGGGGCGTTGCTGGTGACCGGGGCGCGGTTGGGCGACCGGGTGGGGCACCGCCGCGTGTTCCTGTGGGGCGTCGCCGGCTTCACCGCGACGTCGCTGCTGTGCGGTGTCGCGCCGACGGCGGACCTGTTGATCGCGGCTCGGTTCCTCCAAGGGGCCACGGCCGCGTTCATGGCCCCCCAGGTGCTGGCGATCATCCGCGCGACCGTGCCGGACGAGGAGCGGCGGGCGACCGCGATCAGCGTCTACGGCGTGGTGATCGGGCTCGGCGTGATCTGCGGCATCGCCGGTGGCGGGGTGCTGGTGGACCTGGACCTGTTCGGGCTGGGCTGGCGGCCGGTGCTGCTGGTCAACGTGCCGGTCGGGCTCGGCATCCTCGCGCTGGGCCGGGTGCTGCCGGGCGGGACGGCGGGCGCGCCGCACCGGCTGGACCTGGTCGGCGCGGCCCTGACGTCCGTGGCGCTGCCGGCGCTGCTGGTGCCGCTGGTGTTCGACGGCGTCCGGTGGCTGTGGCTGGGGGTGCCGCTGGCGGCGGTGCTGGCCGCGGCGCTGGTCGCGCAGCAACGGTCCCTGCACCGGGCGGGCGGCGAGCCGCTGTTCCCGCCGCGGGTGGTGACCGTGCCGGGGATGCGGTTGTCGCTGGCCACCGTGCTGTCGTTGTTCGCGACGAACTCCGGGCTGTTCCTGGTGTTCACCTACTACCTGCAGACCGGGCTGGGGCTGTCGCCGCTGGCCGCGGGGCTGGTGTTCGTGCCGCTCGGGTTCGGTTTCGCGCTGGGGTCGGCGGTGAGCAAGCGGCTCGGTCGGCGGGTGGCGTGGCCGGTGCCGGCGGTGGGCTGCGGGCTGCTGTCGTCGGTGCTGGTCGGGGCGGCGCTGGCCACGCGGCTGCCGGCGGCGGCGCAACCGGCGTTGCTGGTGGTCGTCATCGGGACGGCCGGGTTCGGCCAGGGACTGGTGGTCGCGCCGCTGGTGGCGGGGATCCTCAGCCGGGTGCGGCCCGCGGAGGCCGGCGCGGCGTCGGGCATGGCGACCACGGTGACGCAGTTCGGGCTCGCGCTCGGCGTGGCCGTGGTGGGGGCGTTCTACCGGGTGGTGCTGGGGGCGACGCCCGGCGATCCCGGGGTGCCGTTCGACGACCACGCGCTGGCGTTCACCGCGGCTGCGGCGTTGTTGGCCTGCACTTCCGGCATGACGGGCCTGCTCGGCTACCGGCTGCACCGGTTGCCGGCCGGCCTCCGGCCCCCGGATCCATCGTCCCACGAGGTACCGACAGGGGCGGGCGAGGCGGGACCAGAACCCGAGGCGGCGGCACCGGTCGTCGTGTCAAGCACTCAGAGGAGGACCGGATGAACCTCAAGCGATTGCCGCTGGCGGTGGTCGGGCTGGTCGCCGCGGCGGCCTGCTCCACGGCCACGGCGGGCAGCACCGACCAGGCGGGCGGCGCGCAGAGCGGCTACCCCGTGACGATCTCCAACTGCGGCAAGGACTACACCTTCCAGAAGGCGCCCAGCCGGGTCGTCGTCATGAACGGCGGCTCGGTCGCCGAGGTGTCCGCGCTGCTCGAACTCGGGCTCGGCGACAAGGTCGTCGCCAACGCCCAGTCCTACGGCGCGTCCGAGGTGGACGGCCGGGTGGAGGCGATCAAGAAGCTGCCCACCGGGGACATCGAGCTCAACGACCTGTACGACATCCCGCGCGAGGCCATGATCGGGCTCAACCCCGACTTCGTGATCTCCACCTACGACGGCGGCTTCCGCGCCGAGGCCGGCTTCGCCACCCGCGACGACCTGGCCGCCATCGGCGCGAACACCTACGCGCCCGCGTCGTCGTGCGGCGCGGTCGGCACGGTCGGCGGCAAGCCGTCCATCGAGGACAGCTACGCGCTGCTGCGCGACCTGGGCGAGGTCTTCGGCGTCTCCGCCAAGGCCGAGCAGGTCATCGCCGACGCCAAGAAGCGCGTCGAGGCCGTCGAGGCCAAGACCGCGAAGCTGGCCAAGCGGAACGCGATGCTGATCATCCCCGGCATGGCGATGGGCGGCGAGTTCAGCTCCGTCGGCGGCAACGGCATCTGGAACGACATCTTCGCCAAGGCCGGCGCGGTCAACGCCTTCGAGGGCGCGACGCAGGACCTGTTCGCCAACCTCTCCGCGGAGCAGGTCGCCAAGGCCGACGTGGACGTGCTGGTCGTGGTCGACTACATGTCGGAGGACCCGAAGGCCGACGCGCAGGAGCTGTTCGACCGGTTCCCGCAGTGGGACGCCGCGAAGGACAAGCGGTTCGTCGTGCTGTCCGACTCGGTGTACCTCGGGCCGAGCAACCACCTGGCGGTCGAGGCCATCGCGAAGGCCGCCCACCCCGGGGCGCTCTGATCGCCATGACCATGCTGTCCCGCCCCCCGAAGACCCGCACGCCGCCG
Source organism: Saccharothrix sp. NPDC042600 (assembly GCF_040647305.1). NCBI lineage: Bacteria > Bacillati > Actinomycetota > Actinomycetes > Pseudonocardiales > Pseudonocardiaceae > Saccharothrix > Saccharothrix sp. NPDC042600. Next base: position 62,927 of record NZ_JBEZBW010000042.1, read on the forward strand.
CCCCGACCGGCAGCCAGACCGGCGCCGCTGCACGGCGCGCCGCTCGCGCTGTGCCTGCTGGTGCTCGGCGTGCTGCTGGTCGTGATGGTGCTGGTCGCCGCCGCGGTCGGCTCGGTGCCGGTCTCCGTCGGCGACACCTGGCGCATCGTGTGGGGCCACCTCACCGGCGCCGACCCCGGCGTCAACCCGGCGCACGAGCAGATCGTGTGGACCTTCCGCGTGCCGCGCGTGCTGCTCGCCGCGCTGTGCGGCGCCGGGCTCGCGGTGGCCGGCGTCGTGCTCCAGGCGCTGGTGGCCAACCCGCTGGCCGACCCGTTCATCCTCGGCGTGTCCGCGGGCGGCTCGGTCGGCGCGGTCACCGTGATGGCGCTGGGCGCGGGCGCGCTGGGCGGCCTGGGCGTGTCCGGCGCGGCGTTCGCCGGCGCGATGCTCGCCGTGGCGCTGGTGTTCGCGCTCGGGCAGCAACGCGGGCGGCTCAACCCGGTGCGGCTGGTGCTCGCCGGGGTCGCGGTCAGCTACGTGTTCACCTCCGTGACCAGCCTGCTGCAATTGCAGACCTCGCCGAACAACATGCGGCAGATCATGTTCTGGCTGCTGGGCAGCGTCGCCGGCGCGCGGTGGGACCAGTTGCAGGTGGCCGGCGTGGTGGTGGTCGGCGTGACCGTCCTGCTCACGATGTACGGCCGTCAGCTCAACGCGCTGGTCACCGGCGACGAGTCGGCGACCGCGCTGGGCGTGGACGTCAAGCGCCTGCGGGTCGTGGTGATCGTGCTGACGTCGCTGCTGGCGGGCGTGCTCATCGCGGTCGCCGGCGGCATCGGGTTCGTCGGGCTGATGGTGCCGCACCTGGTGCGCCTGGCCTTCGGCGTGGACCACCGCAGGGTCCTGCCGATCTCCGCGCTCGTCGGCGCGGTCTACCTGGTCGCGGTGGACCTGCTGTGCCGCACGGTGGACCCGCCGAACGAACTCCCGCTGAACATCCTCACCGCCCTCTTCGGCGCGCCGTTCTTCATCTGGCTGATGCGGCGGGATCGGAGCCTTTCACACTCATGAAACTCCAATTGAGACAAGTCAGCGTCGCCATCGGCGGCACCCCGATCCTGCACGACGTGGACCTGGAGGTCGCCCCCGGCGATTTCGTCGGCCTGCTCGGCCCGAACGGCAGCGGGAAGTCCACGTTGCTGCGCACGGTCTACCGCTCGATGCGCCCGTCCGGCGGCACCGTGCTGCTGGGCGGGGAGGACGTCTGGTCGCTGTCCGCCCGCGCCGCCGCCCGGCGGACCGCGGCCGTCCTCCAGAACAGCCCGACGCCCGCGGGCCTGACCGTCCGGGAGGTCGCCGCGCTCGGCCGGACGCCGCACAAGGGCATGTTCGACCGGGAGACCCGCGAGGACCACGACATCGTGGTCGACGCGTTGGAGCGCACCGGGATGCTCGGGCACTCCGACCGGATCTACGGGTCGCTGTCCGGCGGTGAGCGGCAGCGGGTGCTGCTGGCGCGGGCGTTGGCGCAACAGCCGCAGTTGCTGGTGCTGGACGAACCGACCAACCACCTGGACATCCGGGCCCGGTTCGAGCTGCTCGAACTGGTGCACACCCTGGGCGTCACGACCCTGGCGGTCCTGCACGACCTGGACCTGGCCGTCCGCAGCTGCCACCGGCTGGTGGTGCTCGACCGCGGGCGGGTCGTCGCGTCCGGGCCGGTGCTGGCGGCGCTCACCCCCGACGTGCTGTCCGCCGTTTTCGGTGTCACGGCGGTGACGGAGCGCCATGACGACGGCGTCGTGCGCGTCACTTACGGTGCCCGTCCGCTCGCAAAAGTGTCATGACGAACGGCGTATAGATCCGTCCTTGCCGGTTATTGCGCAAAGTCGGGCCACCGGTGATCCGGCGGCCCGACTTTGCCGTGTCCGGATTGCGCGGTTTCCGGTGTGCGGGCGCACCACCCGGCACCGTGGGGGCGCACCACCCGGCACCGTGTGGGCGTACCACCCGGTACACCGCTGAACCGGGTGGTACGAAATCGGCGGCGCGTCGATTGTCACCGCGCCGCGTGGGTGCGGCGCAGTGCGAGCACGAGTGCCAGGGCGACCGCGTCGAGGACGTGCGCGACCACGTCGAGGGCGTGCGCCGCGGACGACCAGCCGTGGACCGGGTCACCCGCGAGGTGGCGCACCGCGAGCAGCGCGACGACCGTGCAGAGCAAGGGGATCAGCGTCGAAGGCGGGGTGCGCCGGACCGCCGCGACGACCAGCGCGACACCCACCGCGCACCGCCACGCGCCGGTCACGAACGCGGTCGGCGAGTGCGCGATCAGCGCGGACGAGGCGGGCGCGGCCAGCACCACCAGGCCGGCCGCGCACTGTGCCGCGCCGATCACGCCCAGCGCCGACCGCAGCCGCGCCGGGCCGCGCGCCGG